>CAIJWY010000199.1 GCA_903824455.1 uncultured Micrococcales bacterium | reverse complement strand
CGCCAGCGTTTCTAATAAAACTTGGAGCAAGGTTGTTATTCCGCACAGATCCCATGTTGGCCTTGACCGGCCGAAGGGCTGCCCCTCAAAAACTTTCGGAAAGTGGTTTCAAGTATGAAATTGAATTTATCGAGCAGGCTATTCGGTAGCTCGACCCGAGTCGATCCAGCCCATGGTTCCGCCGGCAACTGAGACGCAGTCGATGCCGTTGGCTTCGAGGATGTCTGCTCCTTTGAGGGAGCGTGCGCCGGAGCGGCAGATAACGAATACTCGTGAGCCGTCTTCAACTTCGTTGATGCGCTGTTCTAGTTCGCCAAGAGGGATGAGAACTACGCCGGGAACGTGGGCTTCGTCGTATTCTTCTTGTTCACGAACGTCGAGCACGTAAGCTCCGTGGTTGATTGCGTCGGCAAGGTCGTCGATTGATACTTCGGTGGCCACGGGCACTCCTTTGATTGGTGTTTTCTTAAGTTTATTTTGTGTGGCTCTGCCAAACTTGCTTTATGGCTAAAGTTTCCTCAGATTACTGGGACAAAAAATACGAGATCGAAGACTTTCTATATACGAAGGTAGAGAATCGGTTCGTGGTTGAGTATTGCTCGCCATTGAAGCCTGGTCGGGCGATTGATTTGGCCGGGGGAGAAGGCCGTAATTCGGTTTGGTTGGCTAAGCAAGGCTGGACTTCGGAGAATATCGACTTTTCGCCGGTGGCACTTCGGAAATATGCGGATTACGCAGTTGAGGCAGGTGTTGCTTCCAGTTGTTTGGCGACTGTGGCTGATGCTACGAGTTTTATGCCTCAGCAGGATCAGGTTGAACTTGGTTTGATCGGCTATTTGCAGACTCCTGGATCTGAATTGAAGAGGGCGATTCGTCGTTTGGGAAAGCATGTGGTCGCGGGTGGTCATCTGTTTGGGGTTTGGCATGCCAGAGCTAATTTGGCCGGCGGTTTTGGTGGTCCTAGAGACCCACGGGTTTTGCCAACGGTTGGGTTTTTGAAACGGGCGCTCTGGGGTCAGGGCTTCGAAGTTTTGGAATGCACGTTGCGCGACGGTCAGATTCAGACCAAAGAAGGTTTGAAGCCGTCGATTACGGTTGTGTTGCTAGCCCGCAAACGAGGCTAGTTCACAGGTAATGTTGAGTGAAACCGCATTGTTTGGAGCAACATCGTGACCCGTGAATACAAGATTGCCGTTATCGGCGGCGACGGAATAGGCCCTGAGGTAACCGCCATCGCGCTCGACGCGATTCGCAAGGTTACGGCTGGCTCTGGTGTTGAGTTCAAAACCACTGAGTTTGACTTGGGCGCACGCCGTTATTTGGAAACTGGCGAAACCATTACCGATGCTGATTTTGCTTCTCTAAAGGAACACGACGCCATTCTTTTGGGAGCTATTGGAGATCCTCGGGTTCCATCGGGTGTTCTTGAGCGTCAGCTTTTACTAAAGCTTCGCTTTACTTTTGATCACTACGTTAACCTTCGCCCAACCAAGATTTATCCTGGGGTGGTTTCACCTTTGCGCGATCACGGCGATGTTGATTTTGTTGTGGTTCGCGAAGGAACCGAGGGTCCTTACGTTGGTAATGGTGGAGCGATTCGGGTTGGAACTCCAAACGAGGTGGCCAACGAGGTGTCGGTTAACACCAGGTTCGGTGTTGAGCGAGTGGTTCGCTACGCGTTTGATTTGGCTGCTGAGCGCGACCGCAAGAAGCTAACTTTGGTTCACAAGCACAACGTTTTGGTTCACGCCGGATGGCTTTGGCAGAATACGGTTGACCTTGTTGCCAAGGAATACCCAGGCGTGAAGGTTGATTACCTTCACATCGACGCGGCAACGATTTTTATGGTCACCGACCCTGAACGCTTCGACGTGATTGTTACCGACAACCTGTTCGGCGACATCATCACCGATCTAGCGGCTGCCATCGGCGGCGGTATTGGTCTTGGTGCTTCTGGAAACATCAACCCTGATGGCGAGTTCCCAAGCATGTTTGAGCCGGTTCACGGTTCGGCTCCCGACATCGCTGGCAAGGGTTTGGCCGATCCAACTGCGGCAATCCTTTCGGCCGCTTTGCTTTTGGAACACATTAAGAACCCGGTTGCCGCTGCTCGTATTGAGCGGGCCGTTGCCGATGACCTAGCCACCCGTGGTGATGCCAAACGAACCACTCAGGAAGTGGCCGACAGCATCCTTTCCAAGTTGTAAGGAGAAACTCGATGACTTTGCAGTGGAAGATCACTCGTAACCAGAACCCGATG
>CAIJWY010000198.1 GCA_903824455.1 uncultured Micrococcales bacterium | reverse complement strand
GCTTCCATGATCTCAGCCGACGGCAAACTCTTGGTTTCCTCGGCTACCGCCGGTGGTTTTCTGAAACCCGTTGTTGTTGCTTTTCCGGCCGGTGTGGAAAAGTTTGATTCTGCCACTGTTGACTCTTCAGATCGAGTCAAAGCGTTTTCACTGGGGTCTAAGAAGGTTTACGAATACAACCCGATCACCCAAACCTGGTCTGATAATTTCGATGTTGTTGCTGGCGTAACGGCCGGAATCTTCCAGATGGCAAGCATTCGCGATAAATGGGTTTTACTGGAGCAAACTGCTGGCAAACTCTGGGTTAGCGGCGCCGGCGATGCAGTGAGCGTTGAACCCGAAGCTCAGCTACAGCGCTCGGCGTTTAGTGGCACGAGTGCCTATCTGTCAACTGCGACCGGCCTGTTTGCCGTAGACCTAGAAACTCGAGTCCTAACCCAGACTCAAGACGTTGCTGCCGGGTTGATCACCACTCGACCAGTGTTTTTCAAAGGTAACGTGTATGCCACCTGGCTGGCCGAAGCCGAGGGTTGGTTTTACTCTTCTGGTACCGAGCTGCTACAGCCCCTCGACTATGCCACTAGGAAGCTGGACGCGACCAAACTTACCGGCGAGGGCAAGGATGCTCTCACGTTCCAGTCAAACGGGCAAACGGCAGTTATCAATGACACCTTTAGCGGGTGGGCCTGGAGTCTGCCAACCGGTGATCTAATCGTTGGAACACAAAACTGGAACAGTTTGGTTCCGCCACCCAAACCGTGCAAGGTTGATTGCAAGCAACCGGAGGATTCCAAAACGCCTAAGCCGCCGGTAGCTGTAGCCGACCGCTTTGGAGTGCGGGCGGGACAGCTGGTTACCCTGCCAATTCTTTTGAATGACAGCGACCCGAACCGAGGAAACATTCTCACGATCGTTCCAGACACCGTGCGTGGCCTCGACACAAGTTTCGGCGAAGTGAAGGTGACCTCCGAGCAGCAGATGCTCACGGTTCTGGTAAGTGACTCTGCCCGCGGAACAAAAACTTTTACCTATAAAATCACCGACGGAACCGGAACGCAGAACTCAAATGCGGCGAAAGTCACCCTAACCGTGATTCCCGAGGGAAAGAACTCAGCGCCAGGTTGGTGCACCGATGTTGTTCCGAACTGTTTGCAGGCGTGGCCAGAAGCCAGTGTTTCACCGGGTTCGGAAATATCGATTCCATTTCTCAACGGCTGGGCCGACCCTGAAGGCGACCGATTTTTCATTAGCGATGCCAGCATCACCAAGGGTGAGGGAAACCTAGCATTTACGCCGGCCGGCGAGCTCGTTTATCAAAGCACCGCTTTCGGTGAAAAGCGTGCGTCGATGGTTTCCACATCAATCACCGTTTCCGACATCAATGGGGCTAGGAAAACCGTTGAATTTGCAATCACGGTTCGACCGGAAACCCTGTTTTCATTCGCAGCACCGGTATTGGTAGTCGCGTTAAAAGAGCCAACTACCGTCGACTTCTCAAAGTACATTTCAGGGGCACAAGGATTCGTTTCAATCACCAACATAGCCTCATCAAAAGGCGACACTCTTGGTTTCGAGCAGCTCGACGATACCAGGGTGCGTTTTTTGGCAACCGACCCTAAAGCGTCTCAAATGCTGATAAAACTGCGCGATGGCTCAGGAGCTGAAGTGGATGCACTGTTTAGGGTAAACGTGGTCCAGCCAGCCGACCTCAAGCTTTCAACCACGCCGGTCACAGTTTTGGTGAGCCCAGGTCTTGATACTTCTATCAACGTTTTCAGCGCCGCGCACAATCCAGCCAATCGTGCCCTAACCATCAGCAATTTGAAGCTTGACCCGTATAAAGGTGCACTTCTTTCTGCCGAAAAGATCAAGGGCGGAAACCTGCGCATCAGAGGTAAAAATATCAATGACACCCCAGGATTCGTTGGTGTGATCAATTACACGATCAGCGATGGCGGTGGCTCAGACTATTCGACCCAGGGTCAAGCGTTCGTTTTCGAAATGGAATCACCCGCCGACCAACTACCTCCGGTTTCCAGGCGAGATGCTGTGACCATTCGCGCTGGGCAATCCACCGAGGTCGACGTTTTGGCAAATGACTTGGGCAAGCCGGGTGTGCCTCTGGCAATCGACTCTCGTTCACTGGTGCAGGAGGAGAAAACCACCTGTATCAAGGGCGGACTAATTTTTGCCGGTGGCGGGAAAATTCGTATCGTGGCCCCACCAACCCAGGGCACTTTCCGCTGTGACTACCAAATCTATGCTGCGAACAATCCAAAAAAGACCACCATCGCAACAATCGCAATCAAGGTTGTGCAAAACGACGACGCCAACCAAGCTCCGGTTGCCTACGACCTAGTGGCCAGGGTGCGCGCGGGTGAAACGGTTAGCATTCCGGTAATCACCAATTCCGTTGACCCAGACGGTGACTCTGTTTTGGTGCAGTCGCTGGCCGGCGTGCGCGGGAACAAGGGTGCCGCCTACATTAACCCAGATGGCAGTTCGATTGAGTACACCGCTCTATCAAACGTCATCGGTCAGGATCGCTTCACCTACACGCTGGTTGATTCCAAGGGAGCGGTTTCTGCTTCGGCTACCGTAAAGGTAGCAATTAGTGAGGGTGAACCAGACACCGCCCCGGTAACCATAAACGATTACTCAGAAGTTCTGATTGGGGCCGGAAACAAAGTCATCCTCGACCCGCTTGCCAACGATTTCGACCCTCAACCGAACCCTGAAAAACCGATGGCCCTGGTCAAGAATTCGGTGATTCCAGACATCTCGGAAAAGTCGGATAACTTCAAACTTTGGAAAGCAGCTCTGAGCATAAAAGGGAATCGGGTCACCGTTAAAGCTGGATTGGTTCCGATGACCATGAAGTTCATTTACACCGCGCAAAGTTCTTCTGGTTCTAGAAGTTCCGGCTATTTGATTGTCAAGGCAACCGATGAGGCGATAAACGACGCACCAGACATTACCGATACTTTTGCCACCAGAGCCCAAGCCGCCGAATTCGTCTCAACTGGTTTGGACGTTTTAAGTAAGAAAGTTATCTGGACATCGGGAGACATCGGTTCGCTGAAACTATCCATTTGGGGTGATTCCACAGGATTCCGAGTCGTCGACAACAGCAAGATTTCGGGGCTGGAGTTCCCTCAAAATCAAAAAAACATTATTTTCAAAGTTAGCGGCACCAACTTCTACGGCAAAACGGTTTCCAGTTACGGTTTTCTTCACCTTCCAGGCACCACCCCAAAAATTACATTTGACCCGAGTGCGTCGAAGCAAAAAGTTGATGAAGGTAAGTCGGTAACCTTCGACATGTCGGTACTTACCAATCTGGAAAACGGTCTCACCATAGGTGCCGTGAAATCGCACGGAGTTCGAGATAACGCTTCCTGCAAGCTGAAGTCGGGCACCCAGGTAACCTACAACGCTGGAACTGGCGACCCGTGGAGCGACTTTTGCGACGTCGAAGTGAAAATTGCCAACTCGAACGAACCGTTCATTACTCTCTTGGTGCCGATCGAAGTCTCGCCGATTGAGCCGCAACCCGAACTAACCAACCAGCAAATCACCATCGTTCCAGGAACCAGTGCCGAACAAATATACGACCTAATCAATATGACTATTTGGTACGGGAAAACCGACGAGGAGAAGTCGAGACTCAAATACAGCTATTCCGGCGGCGATAACGTTTTCACTATCGAACAGACCCCAAAGGGCTCTTCAAAGCTCAATATAAAGGCTTACGGATCGGCAACGCCAGGAACCAAACGCTCAATCAAGATCACGTTGGATGATTACCCGAAGACTAAGTCGGCCAACCTGGTTCTTGTGGTTGGGCAGCTACCAAACCAACTGCCGGTTGCCCCGACCCTAACCCTTTCCTGCTCGGTCGTCGACGGCGAATCAGCCTGTACGAAAACTGCAAAAGAGATGAACGATACGCCAGGCGCTTACAACCCATATCAGGGCGACCAGGACCTTCGTTTTGCGCCGTTCGGCTACACCACGGGCGCAATCAGCTACGAAAATAGCTCTAGAGCGTGCGGAAAGGTCTCTATCAGAACTGAAGAGGGTCGGATTTTTGCAATTTGGAATAGCAAGCCAACCGGAGTGAAATGCTCGGTTCCTTACAGCGTCCTTGATCAAGAGGGTCGAGTCGGCCTTGGAACTCTAGAATTTTCCTTCTCTGGAATTCCTGGAAACGTGGCATCGGTGTCTCAGGTTGATTACACCGCCAGCACCGTTACGTTGCAAATAGTTCCGCCCGCCTCATCGTATCCAGCGATCACCGAGTTTGAAGTTGTCGACGAAACGGGCGACGCGTTGAGTTGTGACATCGATAGCAATGGTGGCGTGACCCGATGTGTGATCTACAACCTAACCCCTTACGACGGGCTCACGAAAGCTAACCTGCACACCTATTCGGTGAAGGCTCGCAACGATCAGGGTCTCTCAGAAAAACCTAAGTTGGTTGAGCGGGTTTACTCTTACAAGGCTCCAAAGCGAATTTCACCGAGCAACTTTGATGCCATCACCGTTTACGATCCTGAAGCAACCGAAACGCGCGGATTCGCCGATGTTTCGATTCGACCGGTGAATGACCCACTGATTGAGCGCTATGAGATTTCTGGCGACGCCGGTCTAAACCCGGTCGTCCAAATGCCGTCGGCCACCTACGAACCTTTCAAGGTTCGCGTTGCCGCCAAGCCGGGTAAACGCAGCCGAATTACGATTACGGCGTTTGGTCGTGTCGATCCGCCAGTTCGCGATGTTGCCGACTCAAACTCCAGCAACTGGGTGGGCCGCATCGCCGCGAAACCAAAAATTGAAAGCCTTTCGGTTGAGACTAAAAAGAGCGGCAGCGACTACGTTGCCCAAATCAAGGTAACCAACTTCGATCGAAACTGGAGCGATGCTCCTCTTGAGGCGGTCTACGGCATGTACACCGGGGATACTATTCCAGTGTGTTCCTGGGACTCCGGAACTAACCTCTTGCGAATGACCGTTGGCCCAGCGCAGAGCCTAATTAGCGTTAGAAAACCAGTTGAGTATGGCTCGGAAGACACCCAGAAGGGAAATATCAGTTCGCCGGTATTGAAACCAATTCTCGACAACACCTCCTACACGCCTTACGTCTGTTTTGCCAACAGTTTTGGCTACACCAAACTCGGGGGCGCAAGCGTTTCCACCCTTTCCGACCCAGCCGCCGGGGTATTTGCCTACGACATCAGCCCCGACCCTAACCCAATGGGCGCCTGGCTGGTGAAGATAGGAAGAAGCGAAACCAAGCCAGGGGTAAAAGTACAGTTCAACTCAACATCGACAGAAGCCAACTGGAGCGACGAGATTTCTTCGGAAACTTTCGGCGCCAAACCAACCATTCGCGTTCGGTATTGCCTCCTCAGTGACCCAACTACCTGCAGCGCCGGCACTCGAAAGATAGAGCCGCTTAGCAATTCCCGTTCGTGGCAGCTGAAAATCACCGGAATTGACAAATTAATCGACCAAACCCTGGTCGAAGCAGATCCAAACATTTCTGGTGAAGTTGTGGTTTGCACGAAGAACCACGACATCGACTTCAAACTTCTTGGTGCCGGTCTGGTCACCGCAAACAAGAAGCCGCTTTGGCAAATCTCAGGAACCCCAAGCTACATTTCGACCAGCAACACCACCGGCGATTTGGAAAAACCGGGAAGTAATTGGCGAATTCCAAATCGACCACCGATCAAATCGATTTCGGTTCAATTCTCCGGAAACCTGTTGAACTCCCATGTAAAGGGATTAACTGGAACGGTGACTTACAAATTTACGTGTACCCAGTAATAACCATTTATCGAGGAAAGAGAAAAAATGGCAATAAGTAAGAAGCAATTGGAAGAGTTCAACAAACTCTTCGACGGCATTGTGAACAATGTCGAGCAAACCCTGTTCGGTAAGCGTCATGTGGTTCAGATTGTTCTGGCCACCATGATTAGCGAAGGGCATGTCTTGCTGGAAGACGTTCCTGGAACGGGTAAGACCGCCATGGCTAGAGCCATTTCGGAATCGATGGACATGAAGTATTCGCGTATTCAGTTCACGCCAGACCTTCTGCCCACCGACATCACCGGTATCGAGGTCTATAACCAAAAAAAGGAGGCTTTCGAGTTCCAGGAAGGCCCGATTTTTGCGAACCTGGTGCTCGCCGATGAAATCAACCGCGCCTCTCCAAAGACTCAGTCGGCGTTACTAGAAGCTATGGAAGAGCGCCACGTCACAGTTGGTAAGGTTCGCCGGTCTGCCGGCCTGCCGTTCCTGGTGATTGCCACCCAGAACCCGATTGAACAAAGCGGAACCTACCCGTTGCCTGAAGCGCAGCTTGATCGTTTCATGATCAAGACCAGCGTTGGTTACACCGACCCGAATTCAACCGTTGAAATTCTCAAGGGAACCGCACACGTTTCCGGCCAGCTAAAGGCGGTGGCCAAGGGTTCCGACATCCTCACATTGTCGGCGATGTCGCGTGAAGTCATAGCCAATGAGTCGGTGCTTCGATACATCGTTTCGATTGTTGAAGAAACTCGCCAAGCCGAGCAGATTCGCGTGGGATCTTCGGTTCGCGGGGCAAGAAACCTAACCAAACTGGCGAAAACCTGGGCCCTAACCAAAGGTCGCAATTACATCATTCCAGACGACGTGAAAGAGCTAGCTACGGGAGTATTGGCTCACCGTATCGTGCTAACTCCAGACGCCGAATTCGATGGGGTAAAGCCGGAACAGATTATTGCTCAGGTGCTTGAGAAGATAACACCACCGACTGGAAACTTCGAAGTATAAGAATGAGCAACAACGAAACTCGACCAACCAAGGGTAAGGCCAAGGCTGCTTCCTCAGCCGCTGGTCGCACCCAGGTTCGCGAAGCCACGGCTACCATCAGCCATGGCACGCAAACGGTTACCGGTCGGGTTTCACTTACGCTTTCGAAATTTGGTGAAGTTTTTGGCCAAGCCGCATCAGCCGTGCGAAAGGGTTTCAGGTGGGTTTCTGAAACCGTAACCAAGGTGGGCCTGATCGCCATAATCTTCGTGTTGCTCTGGGTTCCGCTAGGAGTCTTGCTCGATTGGCCCGAGTTCGCATTTTTGGGAGCCGTGTCGGCAATAATTCTCTCCGTTGCAGTTCCATTCCTCATCGGTGGCAACGAATATGAAATCGGTTTTGATCTACCGGATGACCATCTAATTGCCGGCGAACACACCAAGGCACCAATTTCGGTTACCAACACCAGCAATCATCTTCAACTGCCCGGAGTTCTTGAAGTTCAAATCGGTGGGGGAGTGGAAGAGTTTTCAATTTCAATTCTTCGCGCGGGAGATACCAAGTTAATCGATTACGCAATTCCTGCCCAGCGCCGAGGAGTTCTAAAACTAGGCCCGATTACCACCGTTCGAACCGACCCCATCGCAACCCTTCGTCGGGAGAACAAGTTACTCGAAGAGCGTGAGATTTTTGTCCACCCGCAAACTCGACAACTTCCTCGTACTCGAGAAGGTATCCTTCGAGACCTTGAGGGCGATCCCACCACCAGCATCGTGGATTCCGACATGTCATTCCAGTCGGTTCGCGAATACGTGGTTGGTGATAATCCGAAACATATTCACTGGAAGTTGACTGCCAAGATTGGGCAAGCCGGAAAGTTCATGCTTCGCCAGTATGAGGAGAGTCGCCGCTCCAAGATGATTGTTATTCTTGCGGCGAATACCAGCGAGTATCGAGCGAACTCCGATGAATACGAAATAGCGGTCAGTGCCGCCGGTTCGCTCGGATTGAGCGCAATTCGCGACCAACGCAAAATTAGCGTTCTCGCCAGCGACGAGATTCCAGCCTTAGCCCGCGGCCGCATGTTTGCCATTAAGGAATTCAAGGTTCAAACTAAGCGCCGCCTCCTCGACGATCTTTGTTTGGTCAACGCCAGCGAACAGGCGATGGGGCTCAAAGACGTTTGTCGTCTCGCCGCGGCCAAGCACGCCGACGTGTCTTTAGCGATTATTGTGGTGGGATCAACCGTCACTCCGAGGTTGATGCAGCAAATCAAGATGTTCCTGCCGAGCAACATCGGAGTTTTGTTTGTAGTTGCCGACTCTTCTCCCGATGCCGAGCCAAAATTCGCAGAGGTTAACGGCATGAAGATTTTCACCATTCAAGAGATTCAAGACCTGCCTGGTTTGATGGGTCGGTTCATCCGATGAAACTTAAAATCGTTTTCGCAAGCTATCTGGCCGCCCTCACCGCGCTGACACTGCTCTTCGTCTGGCCGATTTACCAAGACACCTATCTTCTTGTAACCGCCTTAGTTTCGCTCTTAGTCGGCCTTGCCATTGGTGCCAACCAGCAGCTCAGAAAGGCCAGCCTGATCACAACCACGTTGCTCACATTGGTGGCATTTCTAGTGCTGTCGCTGCCTTTGGCAAACCCGAGAGTTCTGGCTAACTCCGAGTCTTGGCTGAGCGGATTCTTCGAAGCGATAACCGGCCCAATCCAGGCTTGGAAGCAAATCATCACCATCGAACTGCCAATCGGCACCTACCACGCACTCTTGGCGCCGGTCTTGGTGCTCTACCTGCTTACCGGTGTTCTGTTCGGCTCGATTCTTTTTGGGAAGACCTCTCGTTTTTGGCTGGCATCGTTCCCGGTTTTAGCCATCGTGATCTTCGCAATCTCTTTTGGCGTTGCCAGCGTCCCCGGCGACTTTGAATTTTTGGCTCTTCAAATTCCGTTGCAAACTCCTCTGGTCAGCGGCTCGCTACTTTTCATAGTGTTGGTTATTTACCTCAACTGGGGCGCCAGGGCTTCCAGAAGAGAGAACCTTCTGATTCGTCAGGAATCGCTCGGGTTTACCGCCAATCTGCTGATGCGAAAACTACGACGGGTGGCACTGGCAGCAGCGGTAATCTTCCTAGCTGTTTCGTTAACAGCAACCACGATGCAGTTCACCGGAGTTTCAAATAGCAGAACCGTGCTGCGTAGCGGAGTGGAAAAACTGCGGCTGCTCCAGCAGCAGACTAGCCCGCTTAGTTCTTATCGAAAGTTTTTCAGTAACGCCGAACTCCTGCAGAGCACGATACTTACCTATTCGTCAGATCAGGCTCCGGATCGAATTCGCATTGCCACGTTGCCCTACTTTAATGGTGACACTTTCACGGTGGCCCCTGCGGCTGCAAGTGATGTAAACGACAGCGTGTTCTTCTCACGCGTGCCCGCCGACCTCGCCGTGAACGGCACCGGCACAACTAAAAAACTCAACATCTCTTTGGGGAAACTCGATGCAATCTGGTTGCCTATCGTCAATAACGTTAAGCGCGTCACTTTCACAGGCAATAACTCGGCAAAATTGAGCGACTCGCTATTCATCAACCGAATCACTGGCACTGCGGCAATCATCCCGGGTCTAAGCAACGATTCCAACTACCAGATTGAGTATTTGCCGCTTCCTGAAGTGTTATCGGCCGACCTTCAAAAGAGTGCCGCCTCAATCGATCTAAAATACGTACCGGAGAATCTCGTCAATTGGCTAGCCAAGCAAACTGACCTAGCTGGAACCGATGGCGACACTCTGAAATTGCTAGCCCAGCGTCTACGAGCTCGCGGATTCCTCTCGCATGCACTCACCGAGCCACTAACCACCGACGTTCAAACCGTTAGCTGGGTCAATCAGGTAGATGGTCTTGAATTCACCCAGTCAACCGCGGGACACAATGTTTCCCGCATCAACCAAATGTTCAAGGATTTGAACGATCAAGAAGATCGTGTTGGTAAGCGCGGCAATTTGGTTGCCACCGCTGGCGACGACGAGCAGTTTGCGACCGCAATTGCACTTATCGCTACCGCCAAGGGCTTTCCCGCTCGAGTTGTTCTCGGCTTCCGCACTAGCCAGTCGGAAGACGTGCCAGGTGTCCCGTCATGTGGCGAGATTAACGGCACCGGCACCTGTAAAGGCGCAAATCTCACCGCGTGGGCCGAGATTCAAGGAGCTAACGGTGATTGGCTTGCCCTAGATTCCACTCCGCAATTTGAGAAGCCGCTAACTCTAACCCCGCCACCTCCTGGAAACCCTAAGGTTCCAACCGATGCCGGAGAAGATTCAGCAACTGTTCTCCCGCCAGGCAAGGCCATTCCATCCACCGACTCAAACTGTCTAAAAAACCCTGAGAAATGTAAAACTCCCCCGAAGCCTTGGTGGGAAACCGCTTGGGACTTCTTCCTAGCCAACATCCTTCCGGTGATCCAGGGGTTAACTGTTCTAGGCATCTTGGTTGGGCCGTTCCTTCTGATTCTCGGCATGAAACGTCGTCGTCGGCGCTCTCGCCGTAATCATGAGTCAGAGTTTGCCCGCATCGTTGGTGCCTGGGAAGAGTATGTCGACGTTGCCATCGATTTCGGTGCTCCGATGCCAAGAAACAAGACTCGTCTCGAACTTGCCAGAGATTCTGCCAATCCGGATGTGCTTACCCTGGCGGAACTGGCAAACGAAATGTCCTACGGCTCAGACGAAATCGACAGCGTTGACATGAGCGAAGGACAACTAAAAGACTCGGTAGCTCAAAGTTGGGCCATTTTCGATGTCGAACTCAAACGGCTCAAGGCTTCGGTGAAGCGCACCCAAAACATTGGAGCCAAATATTCGCTTCGCTCATTTATACATGCTGCTAAACCCAAAGAGCAGTTGAAGAAACTCAGTAGCAAGATGCGTTTCTCTCAAACGGGTAACATTTCCGAAGGCTCGGGTCTCGATGCCCTCTGGCAAATGATTCTGCGACAACTGCGCTCGCCACGCCCAAAGAAGTAGCATTCACTTAGAGGTAAAACATGAACGAGAACCAGAAGAACGACATCGACGACGCCACCGAAATCATTTCCAAGAAACAACTCGATGATTCCACGACGATTATGTCGGAGCTACTGGAAGACGATGCCACCGCTGGCCTTGACGAGGCAACCATTGTGGTTGGTGGCTTCAACTCAGTTGAGGAAGAAACCATCACCAATTCCAACCCGATGGATGAGAACACCATTTCCTCAACCAGAACTGGCGAACACGACTCCGAATTCAGCTTCACCGGAACCGGTGAACCAGTACCCACCCCAACCAGGGCGATTCCAATCGTTCAGGCGTCGCCTGAGCCCGATGCCGAGTTAAAAATAGAAAACTTTATCGACCCCGATGTCGCCAATGAAACCCTAAGAATCAACAAGGTCGAGGAAACCAAAAGCCTCAACTTTCCCGAATACGATGATCGAATTATTCGCACCGCACCTATCAATCCAAAAGTAAATTCCCTAAACGACGCCGCGAAGCTGATGAAGAAAAATGATCGACGAGCCAAAGCCGGAATCATCACCGTTGCGCTGGTAATCCTGGGCGCCGCATTAATCGGTTCAGTGGCGGCCATTTTGGTGAATGGCTTCTAATGTCTGATCACAAAATCGAAGCAGCCAACTTAGACGTTCTCAAAAACCGTCATTCATCGAAGTGGCGCCGCTTTCCTGAAGATGTCTTGCCGATGCATGTTGCCGAAATGGATTTCCCAATTGCCAAGCCCATTCAGCAGCGAATCATCACCATGGTCTCCGAATCGGACCTCGGCTATCTCGGCCCGATTCCCGAGGTGGCCAGCTCATTCTCAAAGTTCGCTAAAAACCGCTGGAACTGGACCATCGACGAAAGCCAGCTCAAACTTGCCATTGATGTTGGTGTTGCCGTGGTCGAATTCCTGAGAGCCAACAACGCTTCAAACACCAAAGTCATCGTGAACTCGCCCGTCTATCACGGCTTCTGGGAGTGGCTTGGCGAGCTAAACATCACGCCGGTCGATGTTCCGCTAAACCACGATTACTCGCTAGACATTAGTGGCATCGAGAAGGAATTCGCCAGCGGCGTGAAGTTCCTGCTCCTCTGCAACCCGCAAAATCCGGTTGGAAAAGCCTTTTCCAAAGAAGACCTAACCGCGCTCGCCAATATCGCCAAGAAACACAACGCCATTGTGATCAGCGACGAAATTCACGCCCCGCTCACCTACAAAAACGAAACTTTCACCCCCTACCTCACTTGCGGCCCAGACGCCGAAGAAACCGGTGTCTGCATAACCTCTGCAAGCAAGAGTTGGAACCTAGCTGGCCTCAAAGCGGCCTTCCTACTCACCCAGAGCGAAAACATGCGTGCCAAGGTTGAACTCATGCCTCAGGCCACCCATTGGCGCGCTTCCATCGTCGGCGCCTTTGCCATGGCTGAAGCCTATGAAAACGGCGAAACCTGGCTCGAGTCCACGCTTCAAACCTTGGACGAAAACCGCCATCACCTAAAGAATGAATTACAAAGAATCTTTCCAAATGTGAAGTACCAGATTCCTGAAGCCGGCTATTTAGCCTGGCTCGATGTCACCAGTTGGAATCTCGGCGAGCAAACCGTGGCAACGCTCATCAAACATGCCAAGGTGGCTCTAGTTCCCGGCAATGATCACGGACCTGAGTACACCAACCACGTTCGCTTCAACTTTGGCACCAGCTCCGAGCTAATAACCGAGGGTCTAACCCGTATTGCGAGAGCACTTAGCAGCTAATGGAACTCAGAAAGCCACTGATCGCATCCGGCATCGCAGCCGCCGGATTGACCTATCTTTTGGCCGTTCCCAACCAATACAAAATTCCTTGCGCATTCAACTACGCCACCGGCCTCCAGTGCCCAGGGTGCGGCCTGACCCGCGCATCAATGGCAATCCTCAGGGGCGATTTTCAAGCCGCATTTAACTTCAACCAGCTGGTCTTCTTCGTTCCACTCTTCCTAGGCGCGCTCTATCTTGCCAACCGATCCAAGCACGCAAAGCCGCTTCGCCTGGCTCTGGTCATTATTGGGGCCATCGCAACACTAGGATTCTTCTTATTACGCAACAATTTCATTTAACACAGGGGACACCAATGACAAATTCGTACGGCTCATTCCAGCAACCAGGTTTCGAAAGCAATTGGATCATTGCCATTCCCGGCTATCCGCAAGAGCCGCTGAACGTTCTTCAACTGCGCCAAATGGCTGCGGCGGGCAACATTAACGGCACTACTCCGCTAAAGGACCCCATTTCGGGCAACATCTATGTAGCTAAGCTCGTCCCCGGACTATTTTCGCGTCGCGACTATGTAACTGCGCTTCTACTCTCAATTTTCTTAGGCACACTAGGTGTTGATCGCTTCTACCTTGGCCAGACTGGCCTCGGCATCGGCAAGTTACTCACTGCCGGCGGCTGTGGCGTTTGGGCCCTGATCGACATCATTCTTATCGCAATGCGCAAAGTAACCGACAACGAAGGTCTGCCGCTGGGCTAAAGTCTCAAAAGAAAATCCCTCTGCTTTTTTGCAGGGGGATTTCTTGCTTCGGCGTAGGCTGAAACGTATGAACATCAATTGGGATGAACTCCGCGAAGT
>CAIJWY010000197.1 GCA_903824455.1 uncultured Micrococcales bacterium | reverse complement strand
CTTCATCGAATACCACCAGCAGATGTATCACTTCCACTCGACCCTTGCCATGGCTCATCCATACCAATCGAATCCGCTCACCTGGTTGACGATGTTGCGTCCAACATCATTCTTTTACGAGAGCCAAGGAACATCGGTTTCGGCCATCAACCCAATCGGTAATCCAATCATCTGGTTTGCCGGTTTAGCTGCCCTCGGATTTTTATTCGGGTGGTTTGCTCAATACCGCGACCGGTTGAGTCTTTTAGTTTTCACCGGCTTTATTGCCGGATACCTTCCCTGGTTGATTTATCTAAACCGAACCACCTTCCAGTTCTACTCGGTAACGTTTGAACCCTGGATCATGCTAGCCATCGCTCTCATTGCCTACCGCTATCGAGCAATTCGATTAGTCGCTTTCGGATCTCTGGCTGCCACCGCGGTGTTCCTGTTCTTCATCCCGCTCTATCTGGGAACTGAAATTCCCTTCTGGTTCTGGCAGTGGCACATGTGGCTGCCGACCTGGGTTTAGGCAAGAGTAGGCTGTTTGGGTTATGGCAAGTTACAGCGCAGTTCTAAGCCGCCCAGGCGTGGCCCGCATTATGGGCACACAGTTGCTCGGTCGTTTCGCTTTTGGCATGATGAGCTTGGCCATTGTGCTTCACGTGCAACAGATCTATAACAGCTACACCATTGCCGGTATTGCCTTAGGCGCAGAGACTGTTGGTGCGGCAATTTCTGGCCCCCTAATTGCCCGCCGCCTTAGCGCCTGGGGACCACGACGAGTTTTACTCATTGTGGCCTCAACAAGTTCGCTGTCTCTAGTGTTCATTGCCTTCTTCGCCGGAGCAGCCTTCTGGACAATTTTTGCCTGCCTCGTTGTTGGCCTTACCTCACCGCCCATTCAGCAAATTGCTAGGTCTCTTTATCCGAGCCTGATCACCTCCAAACAGACCTCTTACCTCTTCTCCCTAGATGCAACACTTCAGGAATTGCTTTGGGTTTTCGGTCCGGTGTTGGCTACCTTGATTACCGCAACCTATAACAGCGCAAGTGCTTTGATTTTCATGGCAACCGTTCAAATAACTGGAACCTACCTTTTTTCTAAGAACCCGGAAATCAGCGGCATGAAAATGCCCAAATCTAAACGCCGACTCGGCGGGATTCTTCGCAAGCCAATTGTTCTTGCCAACTTCTTAATCAACTTAACTTTGGTGGCAACTTTCGGTGGAGCCGAAGTTGGAACTGTTGCGGTTTTGGGCATCGCAGCTTCTGGCGTTGTAATTGCCGCGCTTTCGCTTGGCTCAATCATCGGTGGGTTTGCTTTCGGGCACCGGGCAACCACTAAATGGGCTCTGCTGAAGTTTGTAACCGTGGTGATGGTTGGTTACTCCGCAGTATTTCTGAACCCAACCGATCTGGTTTGGATTACGATCTGCTGGTTCGTGACCGGCCTTGGCGTGGCTCCGGCATTTGCCACGATGGCCTCGATGATTTCAGTCTCGTTTGGCACAGCAGACAGCGCCGAAGCATACGGTTGGTCAAACACCGGACAACTTATCGGTTACGCCATTGGTGCTGCCATCGCCGGTGTGGCAATCGACCACGTTGATCCGCAGGCGGCCTGGTTTGTGTCATGTATAGCCGGTGGCTTATCGGTCTTTCTCGCTCTGATTACCGTGCGCTTCAACCCGCCATTGAACCAAAAGGATTCCTAATGGCAATTTTTGCTGTCACCTACAAATACATTGACGACCCTGAGCTCGTGAACCAGATTCGACCACCTCACCGAGTCTGGCTGCAGGAGTTACTGGATCAAGGTGTGCTGTTAGTAAGCGGCCCGATGGTGAATCGAGCTGCTTCACTTCTGATTTTTCGATCAGATTCGGCGGAAGACCTAAGTGCGCTGCTAGACCAAGATCCCCTCGAAGTGGCCGGCGTGATTTCCGAGCGAATGATCGAAGAATGGAATACCGTCTTCGGTCCTTGGAGTTAGTAACTGTATGAACCTAACTTTGAACAATGGCAACACCCTTCCTCAACTAGGCCTTGGCGTTTACAAGGTTGACCAAGCCGATGCAGTCCAGTTGATGCGAGAGGCGATTGAAGTTGGTTATCGCAGAATCGACACCGCCGCGCTTTATGGCAACGAGGTCGAAGTTGGCCAAGGCATTCGCGAATCTGGCCTCGACCGCGAGGAAATCTTTGTAACGACCAAGATTTGGAACGATCGTCAGGGTTTCGACGAATCACTTAGAGCAATCGATGAATCGCTAAGTCGGCTAGACCTTGGTTACATCGATATGCTCCTGATTCACTGGCCAAGTCCCGCTCAGGATCTCTACCTGGAAACCTGGAAGGCCTTTGAAAAAGTTTTGGCGGGTGGCTTGGTTCGCAACATTGGTGTTAGTAACTTCCAGCCGGCGCATCTCGAACGCCTAATGGCAAACTCAGAGGTCAAACCAACCATCAATCAGGTTGAACTCCACCCCTTCTTCCAGCAGCGCGATGTGCGCTCTGCAGACGCAGCGAATCAAGTACTAACCGAAGCTTGGTCGCCTCTGGCTAGAGCCGGCAAAAACGATAACCCGATTCTTCAGTCAATAGCCTCGGAGACCGGGAAAACAGCGTCTCAGGTAATCATTCGCTGGCACCTTCAGTTGGGAAACCTAGTGATTCCAAAAACTACTCACCGGGAACGCCTTGAAGAAAACTTCAACGTTTTCGATTTCACGTTAAGCGATGAGCAGATGATTCGAATTGCCTCACTCGATGAGGGTTTGCGAACCGGACCTAACCCCGATGAGTTTGGTTAATTCATGAAAGTTTTGGTTACTGGAGCAAGCGGACTAATCGGTTCTGCACTTATCGAAGAATTAACTCGACTTGGTCACACTGCAACACCCTGGAAACGCGGACACAAGGTTACCTCCGCCGAACTTGAAACTACCGACGCCATAGTGAACCTTGCCGGAGCAACTACCGGGAAACTTCCATGGACGAAGAAATACAAAACAGAACTTATTGAATCAAGAGTTGAGACAACTCGCATGTTGGTCGATGCGATCAACGGTTGTGCGAACCCGCCGAAGGTTTTCGTTAGCGGCTCGGCATCGGGTTTCTATGGAGACACCGGAACAAAGCTTGCAAAAGAATCAGATCCAAAAGGCACCGGGTTTCTGAGTGACCTTGCTGCGACTTGGGAAGAAACAGCAAAAAAAGCTAAGACTCGTGTGGTGCTGATACGAACCACCATGGTGATGAGTCGAAAACTAGGCGCACTCGGAAGGTTACTTCCACTAATCAAACTTGGCGTTGGTGGCCCACTGGCCTCCGGAAAACAATGGTGGGCTTGGATCTCGCTTCCAGACGAAGTGCGAGCCATAATTCATCTAATCAATACCGAAACTGCGGTTGGTGCATTCAACCTAACCGCACCCGAATCGGCAACCTGCATCGATGTCGTTCGCAGCCTGGCCAAGCAGCTGAAACGCCCGTCACTAGTTCCTGTTCCAGCATTCGCGCTTCGCATTGCATTCGGAGAAGGCGCCGATGAACTTCTGATCTGCAACCAAAAACTTTCTGCAGAAAAACTCTTGGCAAGCGGTTTTGTTTTTGAGCACCCAACCCTCGAATCGGCATCAGCCTGGGTAACAAAAAACCCCGCCGAATAAACGACGGGGTTTTTCGAAACAGCTTTACTTCTTTGGAGCAGCCTTCTTCACTGCTGGCTTACGAACTGCTGGCTTCTTAGCAACAGGCTTCTTAGCAACAGGCTTCTTAGCAACAGGCTTCTTAGCAACAGGCTTCTTAGCAACAGGCTTCTTAGCAACAGGCTTCTTAGCAACAGGCTTCTTAGCAACAGGCT
>CAIJWY010000196.1 GCA_903824455.1 uncultured Micrococcales bacterium | reverse complement strand
CCTGTAAGGGTGTTTGGTCTAAGCGGCGAGAAGTTACTGATTCTCGGCATAATTGCGGTCATTGTGCTCGGTCCCGAGCGCCTTCCCGAGTATGCCAAGGGTCTCGCCAACATCATCAAAAGCTTGCGACGAATGGCCGCCGGCGCAAAGACTCAGATGAAGGAAGAACTCGGCGAAGACTTCGATGACATGGATTGGCGAAAGTTGGATCCGAGACAATACGACCCACGGAGAATCATTCGGCAAGCGCTCACCGAAGACTTAGATTTTCCGGCAGAGAAGAAAGTTTTGCAAGACACCGCGGTTATCGCCACTTCGGTTTCGGTTCCAAAAGTTCACACTCATCTGGCCAAGGGAGAAAAGGCCCCCTACGACACTGAGTCAACCTAAGCCAGCGGAAGTCTTTTACCCTTTAGGTCGAGTTTTGACTCGGCTATTTTTTTCGCCAATTTTCTGATTTCGATTGCTGCCGGATCTTCTGGATTAGCCAGAACCACCGGCTTCCCCTCATCGGAACCAACCCTGAGCGGAACCGAAATTGGAACCTGACCGATTAGTTCGGTTTCCAGGTGTTTAGCAACGGCAAGCCCTCCGCCGTTGCCAAAAATCTCCAATTTACTGCCATCTGGTTGAACCAACCACGACATGTTCTCAATGACTCCGAAGACCGATTGACCGGTTTGAATTCCAACCGCACCGGAACGCAGGGCAACCTCGGCGGCAGCCTCTTGAGGGGTGGTGATTACGATCGACCGAGCGGTTGGCAGTGCCTGCCCGAGGCTGATGGCAACATCTCCGGTTCCCGGCGGCATGTCGATTAGCAGGAAATCGAGCTGACCCCAGAACACATCTTTCAGAAACTGCTCGATGGTTCGGTGAAGCATTGGCCCACGCCAGGCTACCGCCTGCGAGCCATCGACGAACATTCCGATTGAAATCACTTTCACACCGAAGGCAACCGGCGGCAAGATCATTTCGTCGAGCTGGGTCGGTTTGTCTTCGATGCCGAGCTGACCTGGAATTGAGTAACCGAAAATGTCGGCGTCGATTAGACCTACCGAAAAACCTTGGTCGGCCAGAGCCACGGCGAGATTTGCGGTGAGAGTTGATTTACCAACTCCACCCTTGCCAGAGCCAACCAGAAAAACGCGAGTGAGCGTGTTTTCGTCAAACGGATTGGTGCGTGGAGGTTTGCCAGCGCGCAGTTTTTCTTTCAACTCGTTGCGTTCGTCCTGAGTCATCACGGTGAGTTCGGCGGTTAGCCCGAGAGAATCAACCGCAGCCTGCGCCTCGGCTCGAATGGCTTGTGCCGCAGGGCAGGTGGGAACGGTCAACTTAATGGCAATGCTGGTTCCGGTAATCTCGCCAACCATACCGAGCTCGGTGATCGGCTTGCGAAGCTCAGGGTCAATCACCTTTGCCAGCGCGGCTAGGGCTTCATCGCGTAAGGTCATTTGCCCTTCGGCTTAGACTTCGTGGCTGGCTCTCGAAGTTCTTCAACCAGCTCGCGCATTAGGTCGCGAAGCTCGTCTTTCACGAAGTCTTTGGTGGCCATCTCTTCAATTGCCAAGCGCAATGCCACAACTTCTCTGGCAAGGTATTCGGTGTCGGCAAGGTTACGTTCGGCACGCTGACGGTCTTGTTCGAACTTCACGCGATCGCGGTCGTCCTGGCGGTTCTGAGCCAAAAGGATCAGCGGGGCTGCGTAGGAAGCCTGCATGGAGAGAATCAAGGTGAGCAGGGTGAAGTTGGTGAGGCGCGGGTCGAACTGAATCTGAGCCGGCGCAAAACTGTTCCAAGCTAACCAAGCGATACAGAAAAAGGTCATCCCAATGAGGAAACCGCCGGTGCCCATCGCGCGCGCGAAAGCCTCCGAAGCACGACCGAATTTTTCCTGGTCAATGTTCAGGCGGGGGAAGCGCGAACGGGTTCCAATCGGCGCATCTAGACGGTTGTTTGACTTGCTCATTTGGCACCTGCCTCTGCTTCGGTTCGCCAGTCTTCTGGCAATAGGTGGTCTAATACGTCGTCGACGGTAACCACACCAATTAGCTGTTGGTCTTCGTCGACTACGGGAAGTGCAACCAGGTTGTAGTTAGCAAAGGTGCGGTGGATAACCGAAATATGGGTATCCGGCTTGATCGGTTCCATATCGGTATCGAGCAGTGAACCGAGACGTTCGTGGGGCGGGTAGCGAAGCATCTTTTGGAAGTGAACCACTCCAAGGTAGCGCCCGGTGGCGACCTCGTATGGAGGAAGAGTTACAAAGACGGACGCCGCTAGAACCGGTGAAACCTCTTTGCGACGAATCAGAGCCATGGCCTCGGCCACGGTGGCATCGGCGGCGCAAATGATCGGCTCGGTGGTCATCAAACCACCGGCGGTGTATTCGTCATACTGCATCAGCATGCGCAGGTCGTCGGCTTCTTCTTCGTCCATCAAATCCAAAATGGCGTCGGAACGCTCTTTGGAAAGGTTGGCCATCAGGTCGGCTGCATCGTCTGGCTCCATCAGATCCAAAACTTCGGCAGCACGCTCGTCGTCGAGCTCCTCGAGAATGTCGATCTGCTCGTCTTCTGGGAGCTCTTCCAAAACATCGGCAAGACGTTCGTCGTCGAGTTCTTCGGCAACTTCAACCATTCGGTCGTCTGGCAGATCCATAAGTGCGCTGGCAAGGTCGGCTGGACGAAGATCTGAATAGCTGGCGATCAGGGCTTGGGCGTTGTGGCCGTCGTCGTTTGGATCTGACTCAATGATCTGTTCCCAGGTGGCAAAAGTAGTTTCGCCTCTGGCAAATGGCGATGCCGAAACCTTTGGCTTGCGCAAGAACAGTTCACTCACAAACCAGTCTTTTGATTTAGTAACTTCGATCGCAATGTCTTCAATGTTGGCCACACCGGTTCCATCGGCGAGGATCACCCGACGACCCAAAATCTCAGCAATCACGCGCACTTCACGG
>CAIJWY010000195.1 GCA_903824455.1 uncultured Micrococcales bacterium | reverse complement strand
TGGTTTCATGCGTAGCGATTCAATTACCAAACGTTGCAGGTCTATTTGTCCCGCGCCATCGGTGTTGGCTTGCCTGGTTTGAAGGGAAACTACGTTGGGGTTGGCCAGTTCTAATTCGCTCACGTCTTCTACCGTGACAATTCTTGAATGCTGCTCAAGTTCTAGCATGGCTCGAAGCAGAGTGGTTTTACCGGTTCCGGTTCCCCCGCTGATTATGAAGTTACTTTTCGATGAAACGAGTTCGTGTAGTTTCGGTAACCAACGACCTGGGTTATCAATCAGCGAACCTAGTTCTCGTCTGGTCGACTGGTGCTTTCGAATGGAAACATGGATGCGATCGCCGGCTAGCGGCAGGGCTAAATGGTAGCGAAGGGTGCCAACCGCGATGTCGGCAAATGGGCAACCGTAGTCGAGTCGACGCCTCGCACGGTTGGCTAACTCGGTCGAAAAGCCAAGCAGCGAATCCATGCTTTCAAAGGGATTGTCAACGGGAAGCCAGTTACCTGATATGTTCGCAAAAGCGTATAAATGACCATTTAGCACCAGGTCACTTAATTCGGGAATTGAGAGCAGTTGCTCTAGTTTTTTGTTGTTCACAAACTGAGCATTTCAGGAACGTCGAAACCGATCGGGAAACTGACAAATCTGTGGAAAACACTGCTTAAAGTTAGGGGGCGGCAGGCTCTGGGGGAGTGCCTGCCGCCGGCGATACCAAATTGGGGGGAACTGGTATCGCGGTCCCTTTTAAGGGGGACAGTTATTACTTTATTGGAACATTGGCGCCAATGTTTGTATTTTGGGCATTTTCACAGCAATAATCTGCAAGTATCTTTGCACAGGACCTGCGTTGTAGCAGGTTGAAAAACGGAGACTGAAGATGCCAGACGGCAAAAGCTTTTCACCCTCGCCCGAATTTGCAAGTCAGGCGATTGCAAAACCAGAGATTTACGCCGCCGCCAAGTCTGATCGACTGGCTTTCTGGGCAGAACAAGCCAGAGCTCTTCACTGGGCCAAACCATTTACCGAGATTCTCGACTGGTCACATGCCCCGGTCGCCCGCTGGTTCGATGACGGTGAACTAAATGTTTCCTACAACTGCCTTGACCGCCATGTGATCGCGGGTCACGGTGACCGGATCGCGCTGTACTTCGAAGGCGAACCTGGTGATCGTCGCGAAATTTCCTATGCCGAACTCACTCGCGAGGTGAAAAAGTGCGCCAACGTGCTGACCCGCCTCGGTGTGGGTAAGGGTGACCGTGTTGCCATTTACCTGCCTATGATTCCGGAAGCGGTAATCACCATGCTGGCCGTGGCCCGGTTAGGCGCTATCCACTCCGTGGTTTTCGGCGGCTTCTCGGCCGACGCCCTGGCAACTCGCATCAACGATGCCGATGTTCGCGTGGTGGTCACTGCCGATGGT
Organism: uncultured Micrococcales bacterium; assembly: GCA_903824455.1. Lineage (GTDB taxonomy): Bacteria > Actinomycetota > Actinomycetes > Actinomycetales > Microbacteriaceae > Rhodoluna. Next base: position 4,598 of record CAIJWY010000195.1, on the reverse strand, counting down.
GGTTACCGAAAAGGAAAAGCCTCGGCTTTGAAACCGGCCGTGGATGAAGCTTTAGCCAACGACCGGTGCCCGACCGTCGAGCAGGTTTTGGTGGTCAAGCGCACCGGCGAAGACGTGGTTTGGAACGACCAAGATCATTGGTGGCACGACGAGATGGCCAAGGCTTCCGATGAGCACGAAGCCCAGGCTTTCCCCTCGGAGCAAGAACTATTCATCCTTTACACCTCTGGCACCACGGGAGCGCCCAAGGGCATCTTGCACACCTCTGGCGGATACCTAACGCAGGCCGCTTACACCCATAAGAACATCTTCGATCTGCACCCGGAAACCGATGTTTACTGGTGCACCGCCGATGTCGGTTGGATTACCGGTCACTCCTATGTGGTCTACGGTCCGCTGGCCAACGGAGCTTCGCAGGTTATCTACGAGGGAACCCCCGACGCTCCTCACCCGGGGCGCTGGTGGGAAATTATTGAGCGCTACAAGGTTTCGATTTTCTATACCGCACCAACCGCGATTCGCTCATTTATGAAACTAGGACGAGAAATCCCCGACAAGTTTGACCTTTCATCACTTCGCGTGCTCGGCTCGGTTGGTGAACCGATTAACCCTGAAGCGTGGCTTTGGTATCGCTCAGCCATCGGTGGAGATAAGTGCCCAGTAGTTGACACCTGGTGGCAAACCGAAACCGGGGCCATCATGGTCTCCCCTCTGCCAGGTATCACTTCGCTCAAACCCGGCTCAGCTCAAACCCCGGTGCCAGGAATCGAAATCAAAATCGTGAACGAAGAGGGCGAAGAAGTGCCTCGTGGCGAAGCCGGTCTGCTCACCATCACCGAACCGTGGCCGTCGATGCTTCGCGGTATCTGGCGAAACCCCGGTCGTTTTCACGAGGCCTACTGGTCTCGCTTTGAAGGACAGTACTTTGCCGGCGACGGTGCCAAGTTTGACGATGACGGGGATATTTGGCTACTTGGTCGCGTCGACGATGTGATGAACGTTTCCGGTCACCGTCTTTCAACCGCCGAAATCGAGTCTTCGCTGGTTGGTCATCCTTGGGTTGCCGAAGCTGCCGTGGTTGGTGCCAGCGATGAAATCACCGGTCAGGCGGTGGTTGCTTTCGTGATCCTCCGGCTCGACCAGGTTGAGGCTGCTGGTGAAGCAGAAAACATCTCGAAGATTCTCCGCGAGCAAGTTTCGAAAGACATCGGACCTATCGCGCGGCCGCGTCAGATCATGGTGGTGGCAGAACTGCCGAAGACTCGCTCTGGCAAGATCATGCGACGACTTCTTCGCGATGTGGCAGAAGGACGTCCGGTTGGTGACGTGACCACCCTGGCCGACACCAGTGTGATGAGTGTGATTAGCGCAAAGCTCGCCGATGGAGCCAGCGACTAAATTACTTGAACTCCACGATCAGTTCGAGTTCTACCGGAGAGTCCAAAGGAAGCACGGGAACACCAACTGAGCTTCTGGCATGCTGGCCGGCATCGCCAAATACTTCCCCAAGGAACTCAGATGCACCGTTGATTACTCCAGGCTGACCGGAGAACTCCGGAACCGAAGCCACAAAGCCAACCAGCTTGACCACCCGGGTGATTCGGTCGAGGTCACCGATAACCGATTTCACGGCCGCGAGTGCGTTTAGAGCCGCCTGACGGGCGTAGTTTTTGGCATCGTCAGGGTTCACCGAAGCACCAACCTTGCCGGTCTCTGGAAGCTTTCCATCAATGAACGGTAACTGGCCCGAGGTAAACACAAGGTTCCCGGAAATTACTGCTGGCACATAGGAAGCAACTGGTTTTGCCAATTCTGGAAGGGGGAAGCCTAACTCGGCTAAACGGGTTTCAACAGTGCTCATGGGAGTCCTTTCGCGGTTCTCTTTGATGTTACCCGTAAGTACGCTCTCGGCTACTTCACAGCCAAGGATTGAAGCAATAGAAGGTAACCTAGTACATATGTCTGAACGTAATAAGGGCGAGACCGTTTTTAGTAGGCTCCTCAAGTTTGTCGGTCTAAACGCAATCGTTGGACTTCTCGGCCTCACGCTGCTTGCTCCAATGTTCTTAGTTTCCGGAGTTGGCGGATCTTTAGGTTTGGCGCTTTTCGAGGCGATGCCAGACTACCTAAAGCCGGTGAACGCTGCTCAGGCTTCAACCCTCTACGGCAAAGATAGCGCCGGTAACTGGGTGAAAATCAACGACTTCTATGAAGACAACCGCATCTCGATTGCCTTCGAAGACATCTCCCCTAACTTCCTAAACGCGGTGCTGGCAACAGAAGACCCTCGTTACTATTTCCACGCTGGCGTTGACGTTATTTCCCTAGTTCGTGCCGGCATCAACAGCGCACTTAAAGGCGGCGGCGGTCCAGGAGCTTCCACCATTACCATGCAGTATGTTCGCAATAGCCTGATTGAAACCGCGATGCTAAAAGGAGACACCAAGGCGGCCGACGCCGCTCGTTTCCCAAGCCCAGAGCGTAAGCTGCGAGAAATCCGCCTAGCCCTAGCCGTTGAGCAAACCGCAACCAAGAAAGAGATCTTCGCCGGTTACGCCAACCTTTCTTTCTTCGGCAATCAGATCTACGGTGTTGAGGCCGCCAGCCAGTTCTACTTCGGCAAAAAGGCGAGTGAACTCAATCTTCCCGAAGGTGCACTATTAGCTGGAATGCTTCAGTCGCCTAATCAGTACAAACCAGACGTTGAAGAAAACTTGGCGGCAGCCAAGGTTCGTCGCGATTTTGTAATTCAGAACATGGTTCCCGAATACATTTCGAAAGCTGAAGCAGACGCAGCTAAGAACTCCCCAATCACAGTTAATGTGACCAAACTAAGCCAAGGTTGCGAAGGAAGTCAGGCCACCGCATTTTTCTGCGACTACGTGGTTTGGACCATTCGTAACAGCCCGGAGTTCGGTGACACCTTGGAAGAACGTCAGAACCTGCTTCGCCGAGGTGGCTTAGAGATCTACTCCACCATGAACATCAGCATGCAGAACAAGACCGATAAATACATCAAGAGTCGCATTCCGGTCGACGACCCGAACAAACTAGGAGCCGCTTCGGTTTCGGTTGAAGTTGGCACTGGCAAAGTTCTAGCAATGAGCCAGAACCGAGTATTCGACCAGACTGCATCGGGTGGTGTTGGTCACACTTCGGTGAATTTTTCTTCGGACAAAAACTACGGCGGCTCATCTGGATTCCAAACCGGTTCGGCCTACAAGGTTTTTACCATGGCGGCTTGGCTTCAGGCCGGTAAGCGCCTCGGCGACAAGGTTGATGGTCGAATTCACGAATGGCTTCCAAACGAACTGCCGTCTCGATGCGGTGCCTGGGCTGGCGCCTACAAGCCAAAGAACTCAGCTTCCCGCGAGCCGATCAATCCCAATGTACTAACCGCAATGGCGCTGTCGATTAACACGGCCTTTATGAGCATGGCGTCACAGTTGGATCTTTGTGACATCCGCGATACCGCGCTTGCTTTTGGAGTGCACCGTGCCGATGGTTCAGAGCTTCAGTACATCCCAGCCTCGGTGCTCGGGGTTAACGAGCTTTCTCCGCTAACCATGGCGGTAGCCGAAGCGGCACTTCCAAACGGTGGTGTGGTTTGCACACCGATCGCGATCGAACGCGTGGTCAAGCGCTCCAGCGGTGAAGAGATGGTTGTGCCAAAAAGTACTTGCACCCAAGCCACCTCGCCTGAAGTAGCGGCCGGGGTTGTCCACGCAATGCGCGGCGTTATCAAGGGAGGAACCGCGGGGCTATCCAATACCGCCGATGGTTTCGACATCGCCGGTAAAACAGGAACCACCGATGGTTCCGTGCAGTCTTGGATGACCGGTTTTTCCAGCAAGGTTTCCACCTCGGTCTGGGTGGGAAACGTCTCTGGCGATGTGCACCTAGGTAGAGTTTCAACGGCCGGCAAGAGTGCCTACTATGCCAGACATGATGTTTGGCGAACCGTGATGAAGCTAGCCAACAAGATTTATCAACCAGGCCCAATGGCCCCGGTGCCAACGGTTTACTCGGGGGCCAGCGGAGCTATTGTTCCCAATGTAACTACGTTTGACCCAACCTCAGCCAGTAGTCAGATGCAGCTAAATGGATTGAACTACGACGTAATGCTCGCCCAAGTTCTTTCCGATAAGCCATCTGGAACTGTTGCCTATACCGTGCCAGCCGCCGGCACCACAACCACCAGAGGAACCATTGTGAAGATTTATCTGTCTTCCGGTGGTGCCGTTGTGGTTCCTATCGACTTGCTTTCTCACGGCCCAACCGTAACCGACATTCAAACGTATCTCGCTGGAATATTGCACGACGCCAACGGCAACCCGCAACTTTCGGCAGTCGGTTCCAGCGGTAACCAACCAGGAAACTGTGGCCCAACCGAACAAGTGACTAAATCTTCACCGGCTCCAGGTGCTGCCACACAATCGGGCAGTATTATTGAACTCTTCTGCGGCGGCTCATAGTAGATGGTTTATCTGCTGGCGCTTCTGGCATTTGCTGTTTTGCTAACCCTCTGGGGTGTTCTGGTGGAGAGAAACCGATTCACCGTGGTTCGCGAAGAGCTGGCAATTTTGGCTAAGGGTTCG
>CAIJWY010000194.1 GCA_903824455.1 uncultured Micrococcales bacterium | reverse complement strand
GCTTGAGAACGCCATGAGCTATCACGAGCTAAACGCCATGATCAACCTTTGGAACTCCGAAGGCAAGATGCAGCTTGAAAAAGACAAGATGGCCGTGCACAAGTACTTCCTTGACCACGTGAACCTAAACACCGTGTTCTTTCACTCTCTCCGCGAGCGCCTCGACTACCTAGTTGAGCACGAGTACTACGAGCCTGCCGTTCTAGCTAAGTACAAGTTTGAGTTCCTTGAAAAGATAAACGAGTTCGCCTACTCGAAGAAGTTCCGATTCGAAACTTTCCTAGGTGCTTTCAAGTTCTACACCTCTTACACCCTAAAAACTTTCGATGGCACCCGTTACCTAGAGCGTTTCGAGGACCGCGTGGTTATGGTGGCCATCGCCCTAGCCGACGGCGACGAAGACTTCGCTCTTCACCTGGTCGAGGAAATGATTTCCGGTCGTTTCCAGCCAGCCACCCCAACCTTCCTTAACTGCGGTAAGAAGCAGCGCGGCGAACTTGTTTCCTGCTTCCTGCTTCGTATCGAAGACAACATGGAGTCGATCTCTCGTTCGATCAACTCGTCGCTTCAGCTTTCCAAGCGCGGTGGCGGTGTTGCTCTAAGCCTTTCCAACATCCGCGAGTCTGGCGCACCGATCAAGAAGATCGAAGGCCAGTCATCTGGAATCATCCCAGTGATGAAGCTTCTAGAAGACTCCTTCTCTTACGCCAACCAGCTTGGCGCTCGGCAAGGTGCCGGTGCCGTTTACCTAAACGCCCACCACCCAGATATCTTGAAGTTCCTCGACACCAAGCGTGAGAACGCCGACGAGAAGATTCGTATCAAGTCGCTTTCCATCGGTGTGGTCGTTCCAGACATCACCCTTGAACTGGCTCGCGAAAACGAAGACATGTACCTCTTCTCCCCTTACGACGTTGAGAACGTCTACGGCATTCCGTTCGGTGACATCTCGGTTACCGAGAAGTACCAGGAGATGGTCGACGACCCTCGCATTAAGAAGACCAAGATCAAGGCTCGTGTTTTGTTTGAGCGCATCGCTGAACTTCAGTTCGAGTCCGGTTACCCATACATCATGTACGAGGACACCGTAAACAACGCGAACCCAATCAAGGGCCGCATCAACATGTCGAACCTCTGCTCCGAGATCCTTCAGGTGAACACCCCAACCACCTACAACGAAGACCTCAGCTACAACGTAATCGGTAAAGACATCAGCTGTAACCTTGGCTCGCTAAACATCGCGAAGGCCATGGACGGCGGCAACCTAGCCGACACCGTTGAAACCTCGATCCGTGCGCTAACCGCAGTTTCTGAAATGTCAGACATCCAGTCGGTTCGCTCAATCGCCGACGGTAACGCTCGCACTCACGCCATCGGCCTAGGCCAAATGAACCTTCACGGCTACCTAGCTCGCGAGCACATCCACTACGGTTCGGAAGTTGCACTCGACTTCACCAACCTGTACTTCTACACCGTGGTTTACCACGCGATTCGCGCCAGCAACCTACTTGCTACCGAGAAGAAGTCTTCGTTCGACGGCTTCGAAGATTCGAAGTACGCATCGGGTGAGTTCTTCAACAAGTACACCGACCAGGTTTGGGCTCCAAAGACCGAGAAGACTGCAGAGCTCTTCAAAAATGCCGGCATTGCTATCCCAACCCAGGACGACTGGAAGAAGCTAGCCAAGTTGGTTATCAAGAACGGTATGTACAACCAGAACCTTCAGGCTGTTCCGCCTACCGGTTCGATCAGCTACATCAACAACTCAACCTCATCGATTCACCCAGTGGCTTCGAAGATCGAAATCCGTAAGGAAGGAAAGCTCGGTCGTGTTTACTACCCAGCCCCTTACCTATCCGATGAGACCAGCGAGTACTACGATGACGCCTACGAGATTGGCCCAGACAAGATCATCGACACCTACGCCGAGGCAACTCAGCACGTTGACCAGGGTCTTTCACTAACCCTATTCTTCAAGGACACCGCCACCACTCGCGATGTTAACCGTGCCCAGATTTACGCATGGCGTAAGGGCATTAAGACCATTTACTATATCCGTATCCGCCAACTAGCACTTGCCGGCACCGAAGTTGACGCCTGCGTCAGCTGCATGCTCTAAACCGAAACCGACAGAAAGATTCCGAAATGAACACGAAGCTCGCCATCACTCGGCCGGTTAACTGGAACAAGATCGAAGATCCAATCGACCTCGACGTTTGGAATCGCCTCACCTCGAACTTCTGGTTGCCTGAGAAGGTGCCACTAAGCAACGACATCCAGTCTTGGGAAACCCTGAAGCGCAACGAACAGCTGCTAACCATGCGTGTGTTCACCGGCCTCACCCTCCTCGACACCATCCAGGGAACCGTTGGCGCCGCAGCACTGCTACCAGACGCAATCACCCCTCATGAAGAGGCTGTTATTACCAACATCGCCTTCATGGAAAGCGTTCACGCCAAGAGCTACTCGAGCGTGTTCTCAACCCTCTGCTCAACCGACGACATCGAGCAGGCCTTCCGCTGGTCTGAGGAGAACCCTTACCTCCAGAAGAAAGCCGACATCGTTCTTGGTTACTATCGAGGCGACGACCCGCTAAAGCGCAAGGTTGCTTCAACCCTTCTAGAAAGCTTCCTCTTCTACTCGGGCTTCTACCTACCGATGTACTGGTCAAGCCGAGCCAAGCTCACCAACACTGCCGACCTAATTCGCCTCATCATCCGCGACGAAGCAATCCACGGTTATTACATCGGTTACAAGTTCCAGCAGGCCTACAACCAGGAAACTCAGGCACGCAAAGACGAAATCAAGCTTTACGCCTACGATCTTCTTCTCGAACTTTATGAGAACGAAGTTAAGTACACCGCCGACCTCTACGACGAACTGGGCCTAACCTCAGACGTTAAGAAGTTCCTTCACTACAACGCCAACAAAGCCCTGATGAACCTCGGCTTCGACGCATTGTTCCCGAAGGACGACTGCGATGTAAACCCTGCCATCCTCTCAGCGCTATCCCCTAACGCCG
>CAIJWY010000193.1 GCA_903824455.1 uncultured Micrococcales bacterium | reverse complement strand
GTTTCCGGTGGAAAGACTCTTAGGAAGTTTGGGAAGTCGCCGTAGTCTTCGTCTTTGCCTGCCTTTGGCTTAGTCCAGCCCAGCAACTCCATGAGGTTGTATTCCTCATCGCTGAGTCTCGGGTTCAGCTGAGCGTTCCCGGAAATCTCTGCTTCAAAATTCTCCTGAGGGCTCAGAGAAATCGTGAAATAGGGCGACGAGTGAGGATGACCAGAGAATTGAGCCATTCGCGTTTGAATCGTGAAATAGGGGTCGTTCTCCGTGTCGAGAGTTAGGGCAAAGTGAGTGAGGGTGAACCAGAGTGGTTCCCACTCTTTACCGAGTATTGCGCTTGAGCCGATCAGTCTCTGCCCAACGCCTTCCAGACTCTTTGGCCAAACTCAATTAGTAGAACTTTGAAAGGCTCATGTCCCCAGTTTTCTTGGTAGTGCAATAGAACGCACAAGTCGGCCAATCGATCGTTGCTTAATCCTCGTGCAAAGCGATAAGTTTCTTCGTCGGTGAAAAACTGGCCGGCTGGGAACTTTCTCTGGCAAGTTTGTAGATCTCTCTTTGCACGGCGAGACCTCGCATTGATCTCTTGAAGCGTCACCTTGTCTAGAGGGAAGAACGTAGACCGAAATTCGCTTCGTTTCTGTAAGCGCATCTGCAATTCACTAGCGGAATCCTCGATTGCTTTATCGTCTAAGCGGCATTCCGAAGTAGCACCAACCATCGCGATCCAAACTAGAGCGTCATCCGTAGCACTCTCGATATTGCGAAGTGCGTCACCAACTTCCGCACCAATAGTTTCCGGAGAGAAATCAGATCTGATCCCGAGATTCGTCATACGGTCAGGAACCGCCTTTTGAAAAGCCCGAAGGTTGAGTCTCTTAGCTAACTCTGGCTCAAGCTCCAGAACTCTGCGAACTTCAGCCTTAACTCTTCTGATAGGAGTCCAAACTTCTCCAGTGTGAACAATTTCGGAACCAGTCTTTGGTTTGTCTAGGTCCGACTTTTGTGCAATGGCACCATAGCGGCCGTCGATTGAAATGAGCAGGGTGAAAAAGCCTCCAGCTGGGTCTTCAGCCCACTTCAAAAGCAACATCATCGACTTCTCGTCGACATGCACACTTCCTAACAATTGAGCTGCCTCCCAGTGATTTACGTTAACAATAAAAAAGTCATCGAGCATAAGTCGGCCATGCACATCGTGCTCGACATTCGTAATGATGTTGCTTGAAAGAAAGTGGTGTTCCATTGTTTCTCAGCCCCTAATTCTGGAAAGTGATAATTTCAATTGTGCCTGAAGGGTGTGTCATTTGAGCATGCTCAAGTGTTTACCCGGCATTGCAAAGATCTGTCGCCAAGGATTGCCTTCACTGTATTTCAGGCGACCTAGCTTTCCGAGGGCATCAACTTCGTTTGAGGTTGTTTCGTTTCCGAAGTTGAAGAAGTCATCTTCCGTGAGGCCATAGACAACGACCATGCTTTGCAAAATGAACTCGGCGATGTCTTTGGGGTCCACGCTGTCGTCGAATCGGCGTTCGAAGTTAGGTCGGTCGTTGGCCTCTGCCGAGCGATCTTGGTCTCTAAATTCGGCGGGGCTAAGTGCTGGCTTGTCCCAGGATAGGAATTCCATCATTGCGGACTCTTCATCCGTGAGTGGCGGGTTGCAGATTAGGTTCGCAGCCGCTTCAATGAAGAGCTCGCCATGGCTATCACGGAAGCCTTGGAAGTAGGGTGAAGTGTTTGGGCTTAGGTTGTATTTGCGACCATAGGTGGTGATGCAAAAGGTGTCATTCTTTTTGGTCTTAGACATCACCAGAGCAAGTGCTTCCGCGAGCGCGTCCCACTCAGGACCGAGCAGAGGATTGTTGTGAATCATTAGGCAGCCGCCCGATTTGAATACCAAATACTTTGCCGAGAGAGTGCCTCCAGCTTTTTCCTATCGGCTTCATTGACGGTGAAAAGTTCCCGTAAATCAATGACTTCGAAAGTCAGTTTGGCGGAATCAAGTGGTTTGTAGAAAACGAATTGCGGTTTCAACTCGGGGGCTTCCCAAATCTGGGAGGTTACCGCATCGAAATTGCCCTTGCCTCCATTGAGAAAGGTTTCTCGATTGTTAACCCATCGCAAGTAGCTAGTCGCCCAGCTGGCTGCATCAGATTCATCTGGAAGCCGGTAATCGCTGCCATTCTGTGCGATGTATGAGGCTGTTCTGGTACAACCGTTTCGCAAAGTAAAGAACATCATTAGGCGGCCAGCTTCCTGCGCCAGAAGTCAACGTCGGCTTTGTTCACCAGCCAGTTCTCGAAGATCGGGTTGCACATGGCTGCTGGGCCGCGCTGTTGGCGCATTAGTTCGATGGCGGCTTCTGGGTGGTAGCCGTC
>CAIJWY010000192.1 GCA_903824455.1 uncultured Micrococcales bacterium | reverse complement strand
TCGCGGGTGCGGAGAAACCAAGGAACCCGCAAGCCATTAAGCCAATTGAAATCGACAAGCCAAGCACCAAATTCCATAGCGTGCGCGATTGCGTCTGCTTGGACAGGGCAATTAGCTTGCGCACAACCAAGGGATTTTGAGACACCAATACCAGATCTGCCGAATCCGAATGCACGCTGGGTCCGGCACCGAAGGCCAATCCAACATCGGATTCCGCTAGAGCCGCCGAGTCATAGTGGGCATCGGCAACCAACAGAATCTTTGAGCCGTTGGCTTGGTGCTCCTTGATCCAATCGGCTTGCCTAGTGGAAAGCACTTCGGCCGCGAAGTCGGAAAGACCCAGCTTTTGGGCAATTTTTTCAACCAGCGATGTGGCATCGCCGGAGAGTATGGTGATGGCCTGTTTGCCACTCAGGTCAACTATCGCTTCCGCAGAGTTCGCCCGAAGTTCATCTGGAAACTCAATGTAGCCAACTAATAGTTCATCGATGCTGACAAAGACCACGCTGGAACCTTCGCTGTAGGCCGTTGAAACTTGGAACAAATCATATGGGTTGATGTTCACTCCGGTCACATTCACCATGCCAGAGTTGCCAACCTGAACCAGTGAGCCGTCGAAAATTGCCGATACACCCAAGCCTGGGATTGGCGCGAAGTCGGTAACCTTTGGAAGTTCAAGACCACGCTTGGCAGCCTCCTGAATAATTAGGTGACCCAACTCGTGACTGGTGCCCATTTCCACAGAAGCCGCGAGAGCGAGCAACTCCCCTTCGCTGCCAATCGAGGTGTTTCTGGCTAGATGAATTTTCCCAACTGAGCCATAACCAATAGTTAGGACCCCGGTTTTTTTGAAGACCACGTGGTTTACCTTGGCTAACGCTTCAAAAGTGTGCCGCAATCGAACCAGTACCCCGAGGTTCTTGGCCTTGATAGTCGACGCTTCCGCTGCCAACCCAACGCTTTTACTAACTAGTGTGATCTGCGCAGCCAATAGCACACCTATACCAACCGAAAATGCAGACTCCAACGGGGCGTCGATTACGAATTGGTAGCCCGATGCAACGAGCGCCACAGACATAGCCAAAATCGGAAGAGCGCTAGAGAAAATCGCTGAAGATTTAGTAAACCGCGGCAACTCGCTTTCTTGTGCCAGCGATCGATCCAACTCGTGAACCAGCAGACCGTCGCCGACGGCACTGACTCGAATGGTTAGCGGTGCGTTGGCCGTGGCCCTGCCGGCGATGTTTTCACTTCCCGCTAGAACCCAATCACCGGGGTTTTTCATGATCGATTCTGTTTCTCCGGTTATCTGAAGTTGAGAAACCAATGATTGCCCCTGGATCACATAGCCGTCTGCTGGGATAGTTGATCCAGGTCTAACGAGAACTATTTGACCGATTTCTAGATCTCGAGCCGAGATGTGCTCCAGTTCTCGACCGTCGATCAGGGTGGCCTTGTCTGGCAAAAGCAATGCCAGGTTTTTCACATGCGCGGGAATCACATTGAGCTGAGCCCGCAAAATCCAACCACCTAAAAGCAACAACGAGGTTATTGCGGTTGGTTGCCAGTAGTAATCAGCGTCACTGCTAAAAAATGCATAACCATACGCAAGAAGAAGTGCAATCATTCCAAGTACGTCTTGCCGCTTGGTGTGTTTGAGTGCTCGCGCCCAAATCGCTGCCCAGAGTGGAATCGTGCAAACCAAACCAAACCCTAAACTCAAATAGCCGTAGAGCGGATCCCAAATCAGCGGAAGCTTGAAAAACTCTGCCGTGACATAGCCCAACGGCAGCAGTGACAGGATAAATGCCACCGCCCAGATTCCAACCGACTTTTTCATAACTATGCAAGATTCTACGCAGGGTTGGCAAGATGGACTCTATGAAGGTAACCAAACTCGAGCACGCAACTCTCGTAATAGAAAAAGATGGCAAGACACTGATCATCGACCCTGGTTTTTACACCAGGCCGATGGAGGCTGTCCAAAACGTGGTGGCGATTGTGATTACCCACAACCACGACGACCACGTGCACGAAGATCAGATCACCAGAATTGTGAAGGAAAACCCGGATGTTGCAATTCTGGGCACTAAAGAAGTTGCC
>CAIJWY010000191.1 GCA_903824455.1 uncultured Micrococcales bacterium | reverse complement strand
CTCCGAGACCGGTGAAACCTTCGTCGCCAGTTTTTGTGTAGATTTTGGTGAGTTTGACCATACGCTCAAGTTTAGGCTGGATAGATGCTCTTCCTTTTGCCGCCTTCCGAGTCGAAAGCACTTGGCGGCGACTCGCTCGGTATCGACAAGGTGGCTCTGATCTTTGCGGCCATGCAACCGGCCAGAGAAGTCGTGTTCGAGTCTGCCGTGAAAGCACAGCTGGTTGACCCAAATCTTCAATCGGCACCAACCATGCCTGCCATCGACCGCTATAACGGCACTCTCTACGCTGCAATTCACGGTCGCGGTCTCAAGGGAACTCCAACCGAGCACAACACTCTTACCAAAGAAGAGCGTGAACGTGCCAAGGAATCGCTCTTCATTCAATCGGCTCTGTTCGGCCTTATCCCAGCCACCAGCCTGATTCCGAATTACAAGTTTTCCGCAAACTCCAAAGTACCCAGTCTCAATCTCAAACAACACTGGTCTGCTTCCCACGACGTCACCTGGAACCGGCTCGAAGGTCAGCAAATGATAGACCTTCGCTCGAAGCAGTATGCCGAACTTGCCCCTGTGCCAGAAAGCTTTGAAACTCTAACGGTTGAGATCTACGACATCGATTCCGGCAAAGCCATGAACCACTTCAATAAGAAGGCTAAGGGTCAGTTCATTCGCGCATTTCTACAAGGCGCCGAAACCCTTGAAGACATGGCAAAAGCCGCCAATCTCAAGATAGAGATCGACGGCTCTGCCATCAAACTGTTTACCAATCAGCGATAAAACTACTTCACCATTGGCATTACGCCGGAGTCTAGTTTCGGAAGCGCGATAACTCCATCTACTAACGAAATCACCGAGCTGTACCAGCCGTCGGTGTTCTTCAGCATGAAGCCGGGAACGAGCCAGGCACCGCCGCTAGCATCCCAGATGAGCAGGTGTGTTTTCTTCGAAGACACAAGTTTCATTACCACCTTTTCCGGAGTTGGCTCAGGAATTGGTTCAACGGTTGGCTCTTCGGTTGGCTGGGCCGTAGGGGTATCGGTTGGCTCTTCGGTTGGTTCAACCGAAGGCTCTGTGCCAGATTCGGTAACGTCGGTCGATACAGTTCCGCCGCGAGACATCATGGCCATGCCGCCACCGTAGTAGCTGCTGGCGCCAGATCCGCCGTAGCGCCAGTCGCCTAGACGTTTCACAGAATCCTTGGCTGAGATTGTGCCAAAGGTGCCTTTGGCTTCAACCGAGACGCTGTGTCCGCTCACCCCGATGATTTCACCGTTTGGAGCCCAGTTAACCATCCATTCGAGTGCAGTGTCTTCACCATTCACCTGCAGACTAGCCTGGGCAACCATACCCCAGTCGCCGCTGGTAACGGTGATTGCATCTTCACTCACGTCAAGACCGGTGTCTGCGAAAATCTCACGTGCGGTAGCCAGTGCCGATGCCTTGGTTGGCAAATTCACTTTCTCCGAGAACTTGGAGTAGTCGCCGAAGTACCAGCTGCCCGTGCCGGTCCAGTAAACCGAGACGCTAGCATTTTCGGGCTTCGCCTTGTTACCAAAGAAATAGTTGTAGGTCTTACCCTCGTCGTAGGTCTCTTTCGCTAGTTTGCCCTCAACGCCGAAACGAGCGGCTAACTTTTCCACTAACACCTCTGGAGAGCCGTTTAGTTTCAGTTGGTAAACCTGACCGGAACCGGCTTCATCAGAAAGCCCTGCGCCAGCAACGTATTCGTATTCCACCCACATCGACATCTTGGCATCGCTAGATCCGGCAAGACCTTCGCGCTGAGGCTGGCTTTGAGCCAGGTTGATAAGGGGAGCCGGGTTGCTCGGCATTACAGCAAAGACTGCTGTGGCTGCCACCGCAACACCACTCAGACCGAGCCATAAGTTCTTGCGAATGCTGGTTCGCGGCTTGGCAATGCCGGCCAGAATTGTTTCGTCGGTAAGGTTTGGCACTTTAGCGCCAACTGCTTTTTGCAATTTGTTCAGGTTTTTATCTTCCATAACCTGTTTGTGTCGTTAGCCTTCAAATTCTTTCAGGATTTCGGCAAAATTCTTTTTTGCTCGATGAGCCCGGATGGTGGCTGCGTTCTTTGAAATCTTCATGGCGGCCGCTAACTCTTCCAGACTTAGCCCTTCAAGAGCGGTTAGAGAAAGCAAGCTTCGATCGGCAGGCTTGAGCTTTGCCCAGGCATTGCGAACCGTGACATTGGTTAGAACCAGATCGTCAGCCGAAGGTGCCACGAGATCGGTCTCCAGTATCGGAAGGGTGAAATTGCGCTTCACCTTCCTGCGGTGGTTCAAAAGAACATTGTTGGAGATGCGATAGAGCCAGGGTAATTCCATGCCACTCGGGGCCTTGTCTCGTTTTTGCCAAGCAATTGAAAACACTTCTGCCGCTAAGCCTTCAACTTCGCTGGAATCTGCACGATAGGCAAAGAACTTTGAAATGGCCGGCAGAAAAGCGCGGTAATGCGCGGTGAATTCTCGGCTGTCCATGGTCATCTCAAGGAGTTTATGTCGCGACGCGGCTAATTCTTTCTAAATTCACAAGACAGGTCGTGATCGTTGATTACGCCAATTGCCTGCATCATGGCGTGCACGGTGGTTGGCCCAACAAAGTTGAAACCGAGCTTGCGAAGTTCTTTCGAAAGGGCGGTTGACTCGGGGGAAACTGTAAGCCCAGTTCGATCCAAGTCAGGGGTGTGTTTGCGGACCAATTCCTCAAGCGAGATGTTTTGCTCTTTGACGATGCGCGCGTTATTGATAACCGCTTGAATTTTGCCGCGATGACGAATGATTCCTTCGTTCAGAAGTAGACGCTCAACGTCCTTTTCCGACATTCTGGCAACCCGGTCGATTTCAAAGCCTAGGAACGCCTCTCGAAAGCACTCGCGCCGCTTCAGGATGGTTAGCCAGCTCAAACCCGCCTGAAAGCCTTCCAGGCTGATGCGCTCGAATAGGGCGTCTTCGCCGGTGACCGGTTTACCCCACTCGGTGTCGTGGTATTCGATGTAGATGGGGTCGGCAGTTACCCAGGCGCAGCGTTGCATTAGTCCTTGGTCTCAATACCTTCGAGGGCCAGGAGCCAGCGCTTGGTTGGTAGCCCGTCGCCTCCGGAATAACCGGTGATCTTGCCGCTGGCACCGAGAACGCGGTGGCAGCCAACAATCAGCGGAACCGGGTTTGAGCCAACGGCACCGCCAACCGCGCGAACCGCTATCGGATTACCGATGTTCTTGGCAATCTCGGCATAGGTGGTTACTTCTCCAAAGCCAATCTTGCTGATTTCCTTCCAAACGGCCTTTTGGAATTCGGTGCCATGAAGCTCAGTGGCGAAGTCGAGGACCTTTTTCTTGCCCTCGAGATAGCTGGAGATTTGCTTCTTGGCTTCTGGGAGAACTGGAGACTTGCCGTAGTCGTCGGTGATGTCGGTTCCCATGGTTAGGAAGACGATCTTGTCGCCTTTTGCAAGCAATGTGATTGCTCCGACCGGTGAATCGAAAGTTAGCTTTGAGTCGTGATCAGTCACCTTCATACCTAAAGATTACGCATAATTAAAAATTTGCTTACCTTGCCACTATCTCTGAGGATAAGTCGTCCACATGATTCAGATTCTTTTTTGTGGTTTGCTAGGACACAAAAATTCCCAGGCTATCACTCTGTACTTGGTGCAATTTGAATCAATTTACGCCTATCAAAGCCTTGGCTTGAATTGAATAATTATTTTGACCAGTCTCTGAACGGAACTCTAGTGGAACAAGTAGGTCCGTAATGGGTGTACTTCCCGATTGAGAAGCCGAAATATATTCAGTTACTCCGAAGATTTGAACTGTTTTCCCATTAGGGATAAGGATGGAATCGGTCATTGGTTTCGCTGAGATTCCGAAATCATCTAAATCAGCAATATCCTTCAGAAGCCCGATTTTTTCTTGATTTTCCCCCAACGAGTAGTACCATTCCGTTACCTCAAATGCCGCATTAGGTTTCAGAGCAAAGCCACTTTCGAGGAGTGCAGTTTGGTTGCAGGTAAATTGCCCAAATCCAATAACACGTGATTGACTCGACTTCCATTCTTGGGCCATGAAAGTAAAACCATCGGTGAGATTAATATCCACACAAGTAAATTGCTTTTCAAGTACTGTCGATGTGCCTGCGCACCCCGTTATGGACATTCCAAAAAGCGCACTAACGAATATGAATCGCAGTCCTTTGCTCGTTAGTCCGAACAAGTTTGTTTCCAACTGGTTTTTGCAGGGGCGATGTCAATAGTCCAACAGTAGCTTGAGTTGTCTGTGCTTGCAGTTGGAACATAGGCCACGAGACCCGTAGTTGTCGTCGTAGTGCAGTTGGGGTTGTCGACGTATTTTGTAAAGACTATTTTGTCTGCGTTCTTCAACAGCAAGACCCTACCTTGCTGGGAAGCTGGAACTGGGAGTGAGTAAGACCATGAACTAGATCTTGAGATTGAGGTTCCATAGTCAATGCCGAATGTTGCTTCCGCAGATGCGACTACGGAAGAAGCCGAGACAGTAACCGAACCAGAATATGTGAAGCTCGACGTGGCAGTAATGGTTGAACTGTAGGTAGCGTTACCAGGCCCGTTGATCCATGTGCTTCCGACGTTAGTCGGCATCCACCCGGCAGTCTTGGACGTCATGACATACGTAGTGCCTGCAATGCAACTGCGAACCTGGCTGTTCCCTGGCACCACTCCACCGATAAGAGCAGTTAAGGTCACTGCCAATGTTGCAGACATAAATGATTTAGTACGCATTGTTCCCCCAAATTAAATGAATGATTGTTTTCAGAGTTTAGGTTATGAGATTTCTTGCAATCACAAGGAATTGCACAATTTACATATTTGTTACTTGACCAAACCCCAAGCCTTGGTGAGAGTCTCTCGCACCTTGGCTTCCATCATGTCGAAGTCGGCCTGGTCGCTGGTTAGTGGCGGAGCCAACTGAACTACTGGGTCTCCACGGTCGTCGGCTCGGCAATAAAGGCCCTTGCTATAGAGGTCCTTAGTGATGAATCCGCGGAGTAGCTTCTCGATTTCTTCAACCGAGAAGCGAGCCTTAGTTTCTTTGTCCTTGACAAGTTCGATGGCATAGAAGTAGCCGGTGCCGCGAACGTCGCCAACGATATCGAGATCGCTGAGCTTGTCTAGGGTCTTCTTGAAGTTGTCCTGGTTGGCTTGAACGTGGCCAACGAGGTTCATCTCGTCGTACATGTCGAGGTTCTCAAGAGCTACAGCACAGCTGGCTGGAGATGCGGCGAAGGTGTAGCCGTGAGGGAAGATGTTCAAACCCTTCTTGAACGGCTCGTAGAACTTCTCTTTCATCATGAGCGCGCCCAGTGGCATAACCGAGTTGGTGATGGCCTTGGCGCAAACCAGCATGTCTGGTTCGAAGTTGTATTGCTCTGAGGCAAACATGGTTCCGGTTCGACCGAATCCGTCGATGGTTTCATCGGCAACCAGGATTACGTCGTACTTGTCGCAGATTTCGCGAACGCGTTGGAAGTAGATCGGGTGAGAGGTGAAGGCGCCACCGGAGTTCTGAACCGGCTCGAAGAAAAACGCCGCGACGGTGTCGGGGTCTTCCATGATGATCATTTCTTCAACGCGGTTGGCTGCCCAAAGGCCGAACTCTTCTTCGGTGGCGAAGTCGTCCTGGGCGCGGTACCAGTTGGTGTTAGGAACGCGGAAGGTGCTTGGAACGAGAGGTTCGAAGGCCTTCTTCATGTTTGGGATGCCGGTTAACGATAGAGCTCCGTGGCTGGTGCCGTGGTAGGCGGTCTTTCGGGTGATGGCCTTGTGTTTGAGTGGCTTGCCCATCATCTTGAAGTACTGCTTGGCAAGCTTCCAAGCGGTTTCGTTGGCCTCGCCACCACCAGTGGTGAAGAAGACGCGGTCGAGACCGTTTGGCGCGTAGGAAAGTAGACGCTCGCCGAGTTCGATGGCTGGTGGGTGAGCGAAAGACCAAAGTGGCACGAAGTCCATCTGCATTAGTTGCTTCTTGGCAGCTTCGGCCAGGCGTTCGTGACCGTGACCGGCGTTGACCGAGAACAGACCCGATAGGCCGTCGAATAGTTTGTTGCCGTGCTGGTCCCAGATGTATTTACCCTCGGCCTTGGTGATGATCGGAATCGATCCACCCTCGTAGAGGGAAGTGCGGGTGAAGTGAGGCCAGAGGTGCTCGCGGGCGCCGTGTTCCAACTGCTCTTTAGTTAGCGGAACTCCGGCTTTGCGGGCATCTGTCATAGGCGTAGGTCTTTTGGACATATTGTCATTCTGGCAGATTTCGGCGACTCGAGTGGTGAAGTCTGGTGGTGAATGATTAGCATCTAACTAAGAGCCAATCAAAGGAGATCAAACAAATGGCGCTTCGCGAGTTGAAAAACTTCATCAACGGCAAATCGGTTGCCCCAAAATCGGGCAAATACTCAGAGGTAATCAATCCTGCCAACGG
>CAIJWY010000190.1 GCA_903824455.1 uncultured Micrococcales bacterium | reverse complement strand
ATGAAATCTGCAAAGCTGAGATCGGATTCTTTTGACCAACCAATCTGAAGCTGGTGCAGTTCCTTAGCCGTTTCTGGCAACTCTCTGGAGAATTTCTTGGCTAATGCTTGCGCAATTTGCCCGGCAGCCACGGCGTCGGCAGTGGCATTGTGGGCGTCGTCTAGCTTCACTCCGTAGAATTCGGCAACGATTTCGAGTCGGCGTTTTCCGGAACGATAGCGATCTAGTTTCTTGTCGATCACCAGCGGGTCGATTATGGGGGATAGGTCTTCGGGCCAGTTCAGGCCAAAGAGGTTTGCGTGATTCCTTAGAATCGTGAAGTCGTAGGGAGCGTTGTAGGCAACTACTGGCACCCCGGCATCAAAATAGCCCCTAAGTGTGGTCACGATCTCTTCCACTACCTCTTTCAAATCACGACCATTTGCTTCCGCAATTTCGGTGGTGATTCCGTGTACCGAGCTGGCCTCGATTGGAATTGGAATGCCAGGGTTAGCCAGCCATTCGAGGTCGTTTCCGATGACCTGGCCGCTCGCATCGATCAGCGCTGCGCAAGCCGTAACGATTCTCGATTCTTTGTGGTCGAGACCAGTGGTCTCTAAATCGAAGACCGCAATTGGGTTTTTAGCCCATTCAGGGGAATTGGTTTCTTCTGGAATTTCGAATAGATCGTTCACAAATCCACACTAAGCGAGGATAGCGACATTGAAACTCAAGCCAGATTGGCAGAATTTGCCAATTCCAAGGTGGCTCGATGCTGATTCAGGGTAAAAATGTGAATCCCCGGCGCCCCAGCAGCAAGTAGGTCCTGCACGAGATGCACGGAGAAGTCCATGCCAATTGTTCTGGCAGCCTCTTCGTTAGAGGCCTGGCTAAGCTTCAAATCCAGTTCTGGTGGCACGGTCGCGCCACTCATCTGAGCCATCCGCAAAACCTGCCGGGCATTCTCAAACGGCATAACACCGGGAATTATCGGAATGGTCACACCCTCCGCCCTGGCGCTGCTAACCAGCAGAGAGTAGGCCTCGACGTCAAAGAATAGTTGAGTCATTGCGAATGACGCACCGGTGTCTTGTTTCATCTTTAGAATCCGAATGTCATCAGCAAGCGAATGCGACTCAGGATGTTTTTCTGGAAAAGCCGCCACGCCAACCTCAAAAGAAGTGAACTGCTTTACCTGGCGAACCAGATCGCTGGCGTAGGTGAAATCGCCAGCAGGCTGTTCGTCATAGCCTTTCGGCTTATCACCACGGAGTGCCAAGATAGCGGCTACACCAGCGCTCTGGTAGCGCATCAGCAGGTTCTGGATTCCGGTGGTGCTTGCGCCAATGCAGGTCAAATGGGCAACGGTCGCGACAATTTTCGACAGTTGCTCAACAATAGCGACGGAAGAATCCTGATTCGACCCCATGGCGCCATAGGTCACTGATACGAAATCGGGGGAGAGAGTCATTAGCTCTTCGATAGAGTTCCGAAGGCTATTTGCTCCGGCTTCGTCCTTTGGAGGGAAGAACTCGAACGAAAGGGTCGGCGCGGCAGCAGTTAGCGCTTTGGCAATCGAAAAACCCTCGGTCATTAGACCAGTTTATCGCTGGCTTCAAGGCTAAACTTGGCATAAATGTTTAGCTCTCGCTCCCAAAACTTCTTAGACGCCATCAAATCGCGCGTCGTTGTCGCCGATGGCGCAATGGGGACGATGATTCAAGACGCCAACCCCTCCATGGACGATTTCGAGCAATTGGAGGGTTGCAATGAGGTTTTGAACATCACCAGACCCGAACTAATTGCTGGAATTCACCGTCAATACTTCGCGGCTGGCGCGGAGGCGGTCGAAACCAATACATTCGGAGCAAACTTCGCCAATCTTGCGGAGTATGGCATTGAAAGCCGAATCGAAGAGCTGTCTGAGGCCGGGGCAAGACTCGCTAGAAGCGTTGCCGAAGAATTTGGCGAGAATCACTGGGTTCTCGGCTCGATCGGTCCCGGCACAAAGCTTCCGACCCTGGGACACGAGACGTTTGCGAAGCTTCGAGACGCCTACCAAAGCCAATGCTTAGGACTTATCAACGGTGGAGCGGATGCTCTTTTAGTGGAGACCACCCAAGACCTATTGCAAACCAAGAGCGCCATCATCGGCGCCAAGCGAGCCATGGCTGCCAGTGGAGTAAAGCTACCAATCGTGGTATCGGTGACCATCGAGACCACTGGAACTATGCTGCTGGGAAGCGAAATCGGAGCGGCCCTCACCACATTGGGCGCTCTGGGCATCGACGCAATTGGTCTGAATTGTGCCACCGGACCAACCGAGATGAGCGAACACCTGCGTTATCTCTCAAAGTTTTCGAATCTTCCGATTTCGGTAATGCCGAACGCCGGATTGCCAATTCTTTCCGGAAACGGAGCCTATTACCCGCTTAGCCCCTCAGAATTGGCAGCTGCCCAAGTTGCCTTTGTAAAGGAGTTCGGTGCGGGGTTGGTTGGAGGCTGTTGCGGAACCACACCTGAACACATTCGTCAGATTGCCGAAGCCGTGAAGTCGGCCAAGCCCGGACGACCCAGTTTCGAATCGGACCCTGGCCTAGCGAGCCTCTATCAGCATCAACCCTACGACCAGATCGCAACTTATCTTTCGATCGGAGAAAGAACCAACGCCAACGGCTCCAAGGCCTTCCGAGAAGCCATGCTCAGCGAGAACTGGAACGAATGCGTTGAAATTGCTAAGAGTCAAACCCGTGATGGCGCTCACGCCCTCGACGTCTGTGTCGACTACGTTGGACGCGACGGAGTTGCCGACATGCGCGCGGTGGTAAGCCGTTTTGCTACCAGTTCAACGTTGCCGCTGGTACTGGATTCAACCGAGCCTGCAGT
>CAIJWY010000189.1 GCA_903824455.1 uncultured Micrococcales bacterium | reverse complement strand
CTGCAGCGCACGCTTGCCGAAATCCTCGGTTTGGCTCAGGGTTACTGTCGCGGCCGCGGTGGCTCAATGCACTTGCAGTGGAAAGAAGCTGGAGCACTTGGAACCAACGCAATCGTTGGTGGCGGTGTTCCACTCGGTGCTGGTAACGCGTGGGCGCAGCAACACTCGGGCACTAGCGACCTAACCGTTAGCTACTTCGGTGATGGAGCTGTGAACATTGGTTCGGTTTTAGAAACCATGAACCTAACCGCCGCGTGGGATATTCCGCTGGTCTTCTTCATTGAGAACAACCTTTACGCGGTGTCTACCCACGTTTCAGAGGTCACAGCAGAAGAGCGTTTGTCTGGCCGCGGAACCGGATTCGGAATTCCAAGCTGGCGAGTCGACGGCATGGATCCACTTGCCGTTCACCTGGCGATGAAAGAAATCGAAGCACACACTCGCGCGGGTAACGGGCCGGCAATTATTGAGGCCGAGGTTTACCGGTTCTTCCACCAGAACGGACCATTCCCAGGCAGTGCCTTCGGATACCGTCCAAAAGACGAAGAAGAAGAATGGCGCGGTCGCGACCCACTAACCCGAGTTGCCAACGAGATGATGACCCTTGGCTTGATTAGTCAAGACCAGGTAAGTGGTGTTCGAGCACAAGCTCAGGCCGCCATGGAACTAGCGGTGAACCAGCTCCTAGAAGCCGATCCAGCAGGCAAGCCAGGCTCTCGCCGAATTCGCGCGGAGCTTTGGCCGAGCGCCGACTTCGTGAATGTTGGCGTTCGCGGCGACGCATCGGAATTGAATGGTGCCAGAACCGAAGAATTGGAAACCCACACCGGGCAAAAGGAAGAAGTTCGTTTTGTCGACGCGGTAGCTGCCGTAATGGATCGCCGCATGGAAACCGATTCTCGAATCGTGGTTCTCGGCGAAGACGTTCACCGACTAAAGGGTGGCACTAACGGCGCAACCAAGGGTCTCGTCGAAAAATACCCGGAGCGAATTCTAGGAACGCCGATTAGCGAAAATGCATTCGCTGGTCTCGGTGGCGGTATGGCACTCGATGGCCGATTCCGTCCGGTTGTCGAATTCATGTACCCAGACTTCATGTGGGTAGCCGCCGACCAGGTGTTCAACCAAATCGGTAAGGCTCGGCACATGTTCGGCGGAGATGCATCGGTTCCAGTTGTGATTCGCACCAAGGTGGCAATGGGTTCCGGCTACGGTTCCCAGCACCTAATGGACCCAGCCGGTATTTTCGCTACCGCGCCTGGCTGGCGAATCGTGGCTGCCTCTAACCCATTTGACTACATCGGTTTGATGAATGCCGCTCTTGCCCTGGAGGATCCGGTTCTGGTTATTGAACACGTTGACCTCTATGCGTCAAAGGGCGAGATTGCCGTTGGCGATTACGATTATCAAATTGAGTTTGGAAAAGCAGCCATCAAACGTGCTGGTAATGATCTAACGGTACTCACTTATCTGTCGATGGTCAGCCACTCACTTGAGGCAGTTGAGCAAACTGGAATCGATGCCGAAGTGATTGACCTCCGCTGGCTAGATCGAGCCAGCATTGACTGGTCGACCATTGAAGCCAGCATCAAAAAGACCAATGCCGTGTTGATTGTTGAGCAGGGCGCCCAGGGCACAAGCTACGGTAGCTGGTTGTCTGATGAGATTCAACGCCGTTACTTTGACTACCTGGATCAGCCGGTTCAGCGGGTTCACGGTGGCGAAGCATCGCCTAGCATTTCAAAGGTGCTTGAGCGAGCGGCAATTGCGAAGACCGAAGAAGTTGTTGCTGGATTGAAAAATGCGGCAACCGGATTTGGAAAGAACTAATGGCCACGTTAATCAAGATGCCGGAAGTAGCGGCAGGGGCAACTGAAATCGTGCTCTCCAAGTGGCAGGTAGCCGTTGGTTCATCGGTAAAGGTCGGCGACATCATCGCCGAAATGGAAACCGAGAAGGCTGTGGTTGATTACGCCAGTGATGCGGAGGGAACGGTCTACAAGATTCTTGTAGCCGACGGCGCTTCGGTTGAGGTTGGTTCACCGATCATGATCCTGCTTGCTGCGGGCGAAGACGGTTCGGCTGGCGATGCCCTGCTGGGTGGTTCTGCGGCTCCAGCTCCAGCGGTTGTTGCGGAGGTTGCGCCGGTTATGGCTCCACCGATTGCACCGACAGTGGCACCCCCGGTTGCTCCCGCTGTAATACCCGAGCTGGCAACTGACTCGGCTCGCCATTTCGTAAGCCCAATCGTTCGCAGGTTGGCGCGCGAAAGTGGTGTGGAGATTTCGCAGGTCACCGGCACCGGTCCTCAAGGGCGCGTGGTTCGTCGTGATCTCGAAGCCTTCATGGCAAGTGGCGCTGGGGCAACGGCCACGGCATCTGCGTCTTCATCCTCTAGCTCAGAGCTGGCCAAGCAGGAGTACTCCAGCAGCTACGTGACGGTGCCTCACACCGGAATGCGTCGCGCAATTGCTCGTCGACTCACTGAGAGCAAGTCAACGGTTCCCCACTTCTATGTCACGGCCGATTGCAAGGTCGACTCGTTACTTGAACTTCGCAAGAGCATCAACGAGTCATCGCAGATAAAGATTTCAG
>CAIJWY010000188.1 GCA_903824455.1 uncultured Micrococcales bacterium | reverse complement strand
GCGTAAGTCGTTGGGTGTTTTACGTTTGACCAGCGCCGACCTGCAACGTGGCTGTGCGCCCCTGGTCCGAACCCCCACCAGTCTTGGCCTTGCCAATAGGCAACGTTGTGCGCCGAAGATAACTCGCTAGTCTTCGCCCAGTTACTCAACTCATACCAGTTGAAACCAGCAGAGCTAAGTCGTTGATCAAGCCACTCGTATTTATCGGCTTGTAAATCCTCGTCTGGTTGGGCCTTCTCCCCCGAAGACACCTGCCTGGCCAGCTTGGTGCCGGGTTCGAGTATGAGTGCATAGGCCGAAATGTGATCCGAATTCATTGCTAGCGCGGCCTCAACCGAAGTCTGCCACTGCTCCATGGTTTCGCCGGGTGCGCCATAAATCAGATCTACCGAAGTTTGCAAACCCAACGAATTAGCAATCGCGACGTTTGTTGCTACCGCTTCCGGATTGTGGGTTCGCTCCAGCGTTTCCAATACCTCTGGAACCGCCGACTGCATTCCAAAGGAAATTCGGTTGAAACCGCCGGCCAGGATGGCCTGAAGATAGTCGGCATCCACGGTATCGGGATTGGCCTCGGTGGTAACCTGAGCGCCATCTGCTAAACCGAAAGCGTCTTTTAGTAGCCACAGCGCCTGCACCAGTTCGTGCGCGGGCAAAAGCGTTGGCGTGCCTCCGCCGAAGAAAACGGTTTTCAATTCGCGATTACCGACGGAATCCTTTGCCAAACCAATTTCGGTTTCCAGGTGCGAAAGAAAAGATGATTGCGGATACCCGTTTAGTTCGGTCGCGGTATAGGTATTGAAATCACAGTAACCGCAGCGAACCTTGCAAAAGGGAACGTGAACGTAACCGTGGAAGGTAGCCACTATCTGACCTTCTTTTCGGCCTTCTTTTCGTCGCCAGAAGAAAGTGCGGCGATGAAAGCTTCCTGAGGAACCTCAACTCGACCAACCATCTTCATGCGCTTCTTACCCTCTTTTTGCTTCTCAAGTAGCTTGCGCTTGCGAGAGATGTCACCGCCGTAGCACTTAGCCAAAACATCCTTGCGCATTGCCCTGATCGATTCACGAGCAATGATTCTTGCTCCCACCGCAGCCTGAATTGGCACTTCAAACTGCTGGCGAGGAATCAGTTCGCGAAGTTTTCCGGTCATCATCACTCCGTAGGCATATGCCTTGTCCCTGTGAACTATCGCGCTGAAGGCGTCGACCTGATCTCCCTGAAGCAAAATGTCGACCTTAACCAGATCGCCTTCGGCTAATCCGATTTCCTCGTAATCCAAAGATCCGTAACCCTGAGTCTTGCTTTTCAGATGGTCGAAGAAGTCGAAAACGATTTCCGCAAGGGGCAAGGTGTATCGCAGTTGCACTCGGTCTTCACCCAGATACTGCATATCAATCATCACGCCGCGCCGTCCCTGACAGAGCTCCATGATTACGCCAACGTAATCCTTGGGAGCCAAGATGGTGGCGCGCACCATTGGTTCCAGAACCTTTTTAACCTTGCCAGAAGGAAATTCCGACGGGTTGGTAACAGTGATTTCGGCACCGGAATCCATAGTGACCTGGTAGACCACAGAAGGAGCGGTAGCAATCAGGTCTAGTGCGAATTCGCGTTCTAAACGTTCGGTGACAATTTCTAAGTGCAGGAGACCAAGGAATCCGATGCGGAAACCGAAGCCGAGAGCAACCGAGGTTTCTGGCTCATAAACCAGTGCGGCATCAGACAACTTCAACTTGTCTAAGGCGTCTCGAAGATTTGGGTAATCCGAACCATCGAGTGGGTAAACACCAGAAAACACCATTGGCAGAGGCTCCGAGTAACCCTTTAGGGCATCCGTGGCTGGTTTGGCGGCCGTGGTTACGGTGTCTCCGACCTTCGATTGACGAACGTCCTTAACCCCCGTGATCAGGTAACCAACCTCACCCACGCCAAGACCCTTGGTTGCCTCGGGTTCTGGAGAAGAAACACCGATTTCCAGAGCT
>CAIJWY010000187.1 GCA_903824455.1 uncultured Micrococcales bacterium | reverse complement strand
TGGAACTCTTCGAGTTTCAACCACGATTGTTGAGAAAGACGGACCAACCACGAAAGTCAACGAGGCTCCTCGCCCACTTTCCGACAGCGACTGGAAAGAAGTGGTTGCACTAACCATTGCCAAGGTAAAAGAAAACAATGCCAAGTGGTTGGTTATCGCCGGAGCACTACCGATCGACAAGGGAACCCATACCTTCGTTGATCTCGAGCCGCTGTTTCACGCCATGCACGACATGGGTGTTCGCGTGGCAATGGATTCAAGCGGTGAACCGTTAAAGGTTTACGCCTCCAAGGGCTTGCCTTCGGTCATCAAGCCAAACGCCCACGAACTGGCTGAAACAGTTGGACGCGATCTCTACACCGTTGGCGATGTTATCGATGCAGCTCGCGAACTCTGCGAGCACGGGGTTGAATGCGTTCTAGCCAGCCTCGGACCCGACGGCATGGTTGCTGTTACCAAGGAGCATGCCTGGAAGGCAAAAACGGCTCCGGTAAAGGTGATCAACACCGTTGGTGCTGGCGATGCAACTTTGGCTGGATTCTTGACTGCAGTCGTTACCAACCCGGTTTCCAGTAACGATGAGTTTGGGGTTGGTTTCAACGTTCCGCTCGGTGTGAAAACTGCGGTCCAATACGGGGCAGTGTCTGTTACCCAGCCAACTTCAGGGCTTGAGAATCTCGACAACATGCCTGAGGCAGAGATAACTGATAACCCGGATCGCGATGCTCCGCTTGAAGAAGTCGCTCATTCTGCACCAACCAAATAAGTTTGTAATACCAGCCACATCCATTTAGGAGAGAAATGCCAGTAGCAAGTCCCGAGCAATACATCGAAATGCTCGACCGAGCCAAGAAAAACGGATTTGCTTACCCGGCAATCAATGTCTCTAGCTCACAGACT
The DNA here is from genome assembly GCA_903824455.1 of uncultured Micrococcales bacterium. GTDB lineage: Bacteria > Actinomycetota > Actinomycetes > Actinomycetales > Microbacteriaceae > Rhodoluna. The sequence continues at coordinate 619 of CAIJWY010000187.1, read as the reverse complement.
CTAAACGCTGCCTTAGCAGGTCTTGAGGCTGCTGGCTCCGACGGCATCATTCAGGTGACCACCGGCGGCGGCGACTACTGGAGTGGTCCGACCATCAAGAACATGGCGACTGGTGCTGCTGCAATGGCAGCGTTCGCTCGCGAGGTTGCGAAGAACTACGGCATCACCATCGCTCTTCACACCGACCACTGCGCGAAAGACCAGCTAGACAAGTTAGTTCGCCCACTGATCTCTATTTCTGAAGACCGCGTAAAGCGCGGTGAAGACCCACTTTTCAACTCACACATGTGGGATGGTTCGGCAGTTCCAATGGCCGAAAACATGACCATCGCCAAAGAACTTCTAAAGCTAACTAACAATATCGGTGCTGTTCTTGAAATCGAAGTTGGCGTGGTTGGCGGAGAAGAAGACGGCGTTGAGGGCGGTATGGGCGAACACCTTTACACCACCCCTGAAGACGGCCTTATGACCGCTGAAGCGCTTGGTCTTGGCGAGAACGGCCGCTACATGGTTGCACTAACCTTCGGAAACGTTCACGGTGTTTACAAGCCAGGTAACGTAAAGCTTCGTCCAGAACTTCTTGGAGAAATTCAGAAGGTGGTTGGTGCCAAGTATGGCA
>CAIJWY010000186.1 GCA_903824455.1 uncultured Micrococcales bacterium | reverse complement strand
TCGACGGCCGCTACGGTAGCCCTTGTACCGCTTTGTCGCACTCCAATCGTCTCAACTGGTACTAATGGCTCGTTCGAACCGCCCAAAGCGCTCTAAAGGGAACCACGAGCACGAAGAGTTGAACCTGGATCGAGTTCGCTCCGGAGTAAAGCGAACCGAAATCAAACGCGGAGTAGCCTACGTAGTTCAGGCATCCACCGGGCGTAATGCCGAAGAAGACAAGACCTGGGTTTGCCCTCACTGCAATCTCAGCATTTCAATCGGGCTTAGCCATTTGGTGGTTTGGGACGAGATTCGCGGACTAGATACCCGTCGTCACTTTCACACCACCTGCTGGGCTAAGTTTCAGGGCTCTCTACTTTGAGCGAAGTGATTGATATTCGTTCCAGTGTTGAACTTCCAGCAATTCGGGAGGAAATCAGTTTTGTAACCTCGGATGGTTTCAGGCTGGTAGGGGAACTTGCGTTACCGATTTCAGGCAAGCCAACAGCCACTCTTATAACTTTTCACCCGCTGCCAACCCATGGCGGATTCATGGACTCTCACGTCTACCGCAAAGCGGCCAATCGACTTCCCGCGCTCGCTAATCTCGCGGTGCTCCGCTTTAACACCCGTGGAACGTCGTCTCCCAGAGGCACCAGCGAGGGAGAGTTCGGGCAGGGGATTACCGAGCAAGCCGACTTCGAAGCAGCCATTAGTTATGCCTTAGAGCGCAACCTACCCAACCTCTGGTTGGTTGGCTGGAGTTTCGGCACCGAATTGGTCTTGAAGTATGGCTTTGATAAGCCGGTACTCGGTGGCATTCTGCTTTCGCCTCCGCTTCACCGCACGAGCGAGGAAGAACTTGCGCGGTGGGCGAGTAACGGAAAACGTCTGATTGCCCTGATTCCTGAGTTTGATGACTATCTACGTCCGGCAGAAGCGGCAAGCAGGTTTTCGCTTATTCCTCAGGCTGAGCTAATTGCGATTGAAGACGGAAAACACCTTTGGGTGGGTGAAACTGCTACCAAACGGGTGCTAAACGAAATCGTTCGAGCGGTCAATCCTGAGCGTTATCCGTTGCCAGAAACTTATCCCGTCTAGCGAAGATTTTGGCGGGGCATCCACACCTGGCGAATTACCAGAATAATTGAAGCCGCAACTGGAATGGCAACAAGAGCGCCCATTATTCCAAGCAAGGTTCCGCCGGCCAAAGCGGCAACGACCACCACGCCACCAGGCACGGAAACTGCTCGCTTCATAACGCGCGGGCTGATTACATAGGCCTCGATCTGCATGTAAACCAAGTAGTAAATGGCCACCACCAAAGCGGTTGTTGGGCTCACGGTTAGGGCCACGAGTGTGACCAGAGCGGCTCCAGACATAGCTCCAACCAGGGGGATAAGAGCCAGTAGGAAAGTGATAAAAGCCAAAACCACTGAGAACGGAACACCGCAGATCGACATCACAATGAAACCAAGACTGGCGTTGATTGTGGCCACCGTGGCTTGCCCGCCAACGTAGCGACCAACCGAATCGGCAACCTCTTCGGCCAGTTCAGAGAAAACCTTGCGATTAGAAGCCGGAACCAGTGCGTAAACAAACTTCTTAAATCTACCTAAGGAAGCCATGAAGTAGAGGCTGAGTGTGAGAATCACCACAAAACCAACCACGCCATTTACCAAACTGATTCCCACCTGAACCACTCCGCCTAGCATTTGCGGCCAGTGTGAAGCGTCTGCCACATAGTCTGAAACATTTTGTATGGCAGAAGAAATGGATCCGTTGAATTGGCTATCGAGAGATTGGATCACCGGTAATTGATTTAGGTTGGTGATCAAGTTTGGAGCGTCACTTAGCAGTGCGCTGGTCTCTTGAAGAATACTCGGGATCACGGCAACTACCACGGCAGTGGCAATCGCCAGAATTGAAAGCACCACGCTGAGGATCGAATAACCGCGAGATAGACCGCGCTTTTCCAAAAAGCGAACCAGGGGATCTAATCCCAGTGCGATGAAGATGGCAGCTGTCATGTAGGTAAGGATTGTTGCCAGAGTCACCAGCGACTGGCCAACCAAAATTGCAGCTAAAACACCTAAACCGCCTAGGAAACCCATTTCAAAGGTATTTGAAATTGAAATACGCTTACCGTCATTGCTGGGTACTGGCTTTTTTAATGTCATTCGCTACTCCGCAATCGATTGTTCGGCTGCATCCACCACGGCACGCAAATTTCTGAGATAGATGGCAACGGCGTCGCGCTCATTGTTGAGCTTGCCAATTGCCATCTTTAGTCGACGAACCTCATTACGAGCCTTGTTTTCGGCCTCGCCAATAATTGCTCGAGCCTCGGCCTCCGCATTCACCAAAATCACTTCCGCTTTTTCTTTGGCTTCGTCGCGGGTTCGCTTATTAACTGATTTGGCTGCCGCTTCTAGGGTGTCGGCCTCAAGTTTGGCGGCTTCGGCACGTACCTTGGCGTTGGTGAGTGCGCTTTGGGCGTCATCCAGGTATTTTTGGGTTGCGGCGACCGCTTCCTGGTGTTTGCTCAGGTATTCGGCCTCGGCCTCGGCCCTGCGTCCCGCCAATTCAAGCTCCAGGTCGATTCGGTACTGTTCACTAACCAACTCTTCAGCAGCTTTAACGTTGCCCTCTTTGTTGAGTTTGCGGAATTCGATCAAACGCTGTTCGCTCAGTTTTCGAGCAACTTCGGTTTTCATGGCTTCCGTTTCGCGTTTCACGGTGGCTCGGAGTTTGGCGGCTTCCGTGGCAATCAAACCTCGAATCGAACCGGCCTCGCGGGTTGCTTCATCGATCATGTTGGAAGCCTGCTGCTGAGCTTCTTTGAGGGTTTCGTCGTAGTCGGTTTTAGCCTGTGCTTGCAGGCGCTCAGAGCGACGCTGAGCTTCGGAAACCAGTGAATCGTAGTATTCCTTTGCCTCATCGCGAAGCGAAGCGAGTTCGTCCTCCAAGTCGGCCAAAATTCTTACCCGCTCGGCCTCAGCGTCGGCTACGATTCGAAGCGACTGCTCCTCGGCGTTGCTCAGAATTAGCGCTGCGCGGGTACCAACCGAGGCGTAGTTTGGAGCTTCACTCTCACTCAGTCGAGCCTGAAGGCTTTCAACGCTTGCCGTCTTTTCACGCAGTTCTGAAACTAGCTGGGCGTTGATTCCATTTATCTGAAGAAGCTCTTTACGCAGCAGGCGAATAGCTTCATCAACGGCGTCGCGGTCGTAACCACGCATCGCTGATGCAAATTCGCTCTGATCCGCGCTCAAGAGACACTCCTAGATGTTTTGCGTAGAATGGGAAGGCTGGTCTAAGCCACAAGTTTACCCCGATTGGATAGTGATGCGCCTTATCATCTCGGTCGCGCTCTACCTACTAGCGCTCACCCTGATTCTGTTAGGTATAGCCGAACGCACCGTTTGGGCGCCTAAGGATTCGAAGGATATTTCGGTCACAATCGTTGATCCGAATCCACTTTTGGTGGTGCCTAACGACATTTTGAAACTTAACCCTGGTCAGCCGGTTGTTACTGTAAACGGCCCGGGTCGGGTTTATGTTGCCACCGGTCGGGAATCCGACATTACCGCCTGGGTTGGTGGCTCAGCGAAGTCTTTTGTGACCTACACCAAGCAGTCAAAAAAGCTCGGCTCGACAGACATAATGGGGTTATTTCCCTCCGCGAACCCAAATGGCTCTGACCTTTGGCGAACCGAAAGAGCCGCCAACTTGGAAGTCTCGGTAAAAGTCGAAACGTC
>CAIJWY010000185.1 GCA_903824455.1 uncultured Micrococcales bacterium | reverse complement strand
TACGACGACTGGAGCTGGCCCAAGGGCAAGGTAGATGCCGGAGAATCACTTCCAGAAACCGCTGTGCGAGAGATCAGGGAAGAAACCGGCCTCAAAGTTCAGCTGGGAATTCCACTCGGGATTCAGAGATACCGCCTTGAGAACAAAAGCTGGAAAGTAGTTCACTACTGGGCCTGCGAAGTTTCCGAAAAGGCTCTGGCGAACTCGAACTTCAAGCCTTCCGAAGAGGTCAGCGCGGTTCACTGGTTTACCGCGGAAGAGGCCAGCGCAAAACTCAGCTACAAGCACGACCATGACCAACTCAAAATACTTCTGGAGCGATTTGCAGCAAAGCAGCTTCAAACCAAACCGGTGGTCATTCTTCGCCACGGTAAAGCTCGCTCTCGAGCAACCTGGAAAGACGGCGAAGCCAGCCGCCCGCTGCTTTCTGATGGCAACGCGCAAGCCGAGGCTCTTCCATCACTACTGAAAGCCTTTGGAGCAAAAACAGTATTTTCTAGCCCCTGGACCCGCTGCCTAAGCACCATCGCCCCCTACGCCCAGAGCACCAAGGTTAAGGTGAAGGTAAGCCCAGAATTTACCGAAACCGCCAATGAGAAGAAGCCCGAACAAACAAAAACTCTGCTCGCGAATCTAATCAACCTGAACAAGTGCTTGGTAATTTGCACTCACCGCCCGGTAATGCCAAACCTGATCTCGGTGCTCGAGACTCGCGCGGATAAAAAGCACCACGCCAAGCTGGCTCAAATGGCATCTCTAAAGCCCGGCAGTTTTGCCGTGATCCACCTGAGCGTTAATGCAGATCCGATTCTGCGTGAAGTGGTTGATGTGGAGATTCACTCCCCAGTGATTGGGAAAAAGTAGTGACTAAGTCGCGGCTCGCCGCGTTAGCTCTGCTCGCGGTTGCTATTTCTTGGGGCGCCGGCTTTGTGCTCATGGAACCAGCCATCGAGCGTCAACCAATTTTCAACTTTCTTGCGTTTCGCTTCACGCTTGCCGTAATCGTAATGGTTGCAGTTCGTCCGAGCGTTTTAAAGAAATTCAACAAAACGCTTTTGCTGCAGGGAGGAGTTCTAGGGCTTGCCCTCGGCGGTGGATATGTGGCTCAAACCATCGGTTTGCTCTACTCAACGGCCGCCATAACCGGCTTCTACACGGGTCTTTACGTAGCTCTAACGCCCCTGTTCGCATGGCTCTTACTGAGAAACAGAATCAGCGCCAAGGCCCTCGTGGGAGTGATCCTTGCCACGATTGGCCTCGCAATTTTGTCATCCGGTGCAATCGCCTTTGGCTGGGGAGAAATCTCGCTGCTTATCTGCGCAGTTCTGTTTGCCCTGCACATCATCGGTTTAGGTGTTTGGAGTGCCAAACACGATAGCTACGCGCTAACAATCGTTCAGCTCACCATGTGCGCGATGCTTAGTTGGGTCGGATCACTCACTTTCGAAGGTGGCGTTCAGCCTCCGCCCGACGCCGAAGTGTGGTTTGCAATCATCTTCACCGCGGTGCTGGCAACCGCATTGGCTTTCTTCGTTCAAACCTGGGCGCAGGGCTTCCTCGACCCTTCGAGAGTGGCAATCATCCTCACCAGCGAAGTGGTTTGGGCAGCCGTAATCGCCTACGGCGTTGGCCAGGAGAAGCCGGAGTTCCTCAGCGTTCTCGGTGGAAGCGTGATGCTAGCCGCCATGTTGATTGTTGAATGGCCAAGCAAGAAAAAGGAATTGGTTCCCCTCGAACCAATGGCCCACTAGCAGCGTTCGCTCCGCTCTCAGATAACCCCAAACTAGACACTTCCAAAAGGTTAGAATAGACAAGCGCTTTTGCGCATGGGCCTCTAGCTCAGTTGGTTAGAGCAACGGACTTTTAATCCGTGGGTCGTCGGTTCGATCCCGACGGGGCCTACCAAGTTGAAACCCCCGCCGTCATTGAGATTGCGGGGGTTGATGCTTTAGAGGTACAAGTCGAGTCTTGAGAGAACTAACTTCTTGAGCGAACTCACACTTCCAGAAAGTGCTGTTAGGTCTGTTGAATCGAGAAACATCGAAATCGACTGGTCCGGATATTCCAGGAGCATGCAAGGTTCTCGGCCTTCCGATGCCTTTTGCTCACGCTCATTACGTTCGTTTAGGTGAATCATTCGCACCAGGATTCCGTGCTCTTCCAGCAGGTGTCGTTCCAGCTCCTTGAAAGAAGACTTCTTTGAAACAAGCGAGTGAGAAATATCGCAAAGACTGCAGCTTCTAGTGCCAATTAGGTGTCCGAAGAAGTATGAGAGTTCACCAGCAACTCCGCCGTCGGCTTTATAGACGCCGATCAGTGTCCCGCGCATTTTTGTCATAAGGCTCTAAACCACGAAATCTCCAGTTTGCTTCCCCCTGATCTAGGGTTACTTGACCAGCGCCTCTTCGATGTGAGGCTTTAGGAATCGCGCAAGGGTTCTCGTAAAAGTACTGGTTAGGTGATTTTCGTCTCGATAAACCACAACATTGCCGATTACCGGAAAACAGACAGATGAGTTGCAGTAGATATCATCAAATTCGACCAGCCTGACCAAATCGCTTCCCAATCGCTTCGAGGCCTGCACTTGCGGATCAAACAGGAACGCTTCAGATCTTCGTGGACTGCATTCCTTTAGAGTTTTTATCTCCAAACACCTGATCACTTTAGGAACAGGCATCGGGCTATCTTTGATGGCCAAAACCGGAATACCTTTGGCAACCAGGCTTGACCATGTGGCCTTTAGACCAGCGATGGCGGTTTCTTCTTGGCTTTGATTGTTTGTGGGAATCCAAGCCACCCCATTTCTTTGTGAGGTGACAACGAGATCATATTGTTTCTTCAAAATTATTTTCTCCACGTTTTCAACGTATTTGTTGCAGGCTTCGGTCAACACCGAGTCCTCGCGAATTCTTGATGCCTTTGAGAATGGGCAACCTCCTTTCACGAATATCTCGACGCTCCAGTTGTTTTGCGTAGCTAAATCGCGAAACGCAGCCGCAAATTGTTTGGCATGAGAGTCGCCGACCAGCGCAATTCGAATTTCAGATTTACCATTGCCGACTTCGCAGAATCTAGGCTGAACATCTTCTCG
>CAIJWY010000184.1 GCA_903824455.1 uncultured Micrococcales bacterium | reverse complement strand
GCTGCAACAACTGCATCGGCAATCGAATCTGCCAGTGCCACAAACTTCTCTGCCTTGGCAACGAAGTCGGTTTCACAAGCAAGTTCGATTAGGTAACCGGTTCCGCCGCTAACGCGAGCCACGATAAGACCGTTGCTGGTGGTGCGACCTTCACGCTTGTTAACGCCTTTTAGGCCCTTAACACGAAGAACTTCCATTGCCTTGTCGCCGTCGCCATTGGCTTCGTCGAGTGCATTCTTGCAGTCCATCATGCCAGCGCCTGAGCGCTCGCGCAGAGCCTTTACGTCGGCTGCGGTGTAGTTCGCCATTATTCTGCGTCCTTCTCTGCTGGGGCTTCTGCAACAACTTCTGCATCGGCAACTACTGCCTCAACAACCGGAGCTTCTTCAACAACTGGAGCTTCTTCAACAACTGTAGCTTCAACCACGGCTGCAGCAATTGGTGCGTCGGTGCTTAGTAGCTCCTGCTCCCACTCGGCTAGCGGCTCAACCTCTTCAGGCTTCGAGTGCTTAGCCAATAGACCCTCGGCAACTGCGTCGGCAATTACTCGAGTCAACAGTGCGATTGAGCGGATTGCGTCGTCGTTTCCAGGAATACCGATGGTGACCTCGTCTGGGTCACAGTTGGTGTCGAGGATACCGATAACTGGAATTCCAAGTTTCTTGGCCTCGGTGATCGCTAGGTGCTCTTTATTGGTGTCAACCACCCAAAGTGCCGAAGGCTGACGTGAAACGTTGCGGATACCGCCGAGCGACTTCTCCATCTTGTCTCGCTCGCGGCGAAGGATCAAAAGTTCCTTCTTGGTAAGACCGGTCTTGGTTGCGCCAGAGAAGTCCATGACTTCAAGTTCCTTGAGGCGAGTAAGTCGCTTCTGAATGGTCTGGAAGTTGGTCAAAAGACCACCCAACCAGCGCTCATTGATGTATGGCTGGCCAACTCGCTGAGCCTGAGAAGCGATAGCTTCCTGAGCCTGCTTTTTGGTTCCAACGAACATGATCGAACCACCGGATGCAACTAGGTCTTTTACGAATGCGTAAGCCTGGTCGATGCTGGTTAGCGACTTCTGTAGGTCGATGATGTAGATGCCAGAGCGGTCGGTCAGGATGAATCGCTTCATCTTTGGGTTCCAACGACGGGTCTGGTGCCCGAAGTGCACGCCGCTGTCAAGCATCTCGCGCATTGTTACTACTGCCATGGCAGTTTCTCCTTTTGGCACAAAAAGTGCCACTCAGTTAATCGCTCCCAGCGGTTGCTGGTCACACCTGGTGTCGCATCAAAATCAGCCAGCAAGCTGGACCGAGTGGTTCCGATGGGGTTCGACACGCGAAGTCAACGCCTAAACGTTGCTTCTAAAAGACTATCAGCCAATTGCCCAGGTTTTCCACAGATTTATTGGCTCTTGGACGATTTCGACAAAACGATTTGAAGATAGTTCGATGAAACCAAATCGCTGGGTTTTGACCCTTTTGCTAGTTGCCACGGGAATGCTGTTTTCGGTTCTGCCTAAACCCGCTCCCGCGAGCGCCTTTGAGAGTTGGATTGTTCCGGTCGCCGAGCCAAAACTTGTTCGTCAGTTCCTTCAACCCTCCGCCGACTGGTCAGCCGGACACCGAGGCGTGGATTACCTGGTAACGCTTGGAGAGCCGGTGTTTGCCTCGCACAGAGGCGAAATTTCATTCTCCGGCCTCGTGGTGAATCGTTCGGTGGTTTCAATCAGACATGAAAACGGTTTGGTGTCTTCGGTTGAACCGCTTTGCCCAATTGTTCTGGCAGGCGATGGAGTTAAAACCGGTCAGGTCATTGGAACGGTTTGCTTCCCCGATAACTATCGGTCACACTGCGGTCTTGATACCTGCCTGCATTTTTCTCTGCGAACCGCTAACGGTTATCTTTCCCCGCTGGTTAAAATCGGGGGCTTATCCCCGAGCCGCCTCAAGCCCTGGGATGGGCTGATGTGTAGCCTTCCTTCAGGCGCTCAATGCTGACGTGCGTGTAAATCTGAGTAGTGCCTAGGCTGGCGTGCCCCAAAAGCTCCTGCACCGCGCGAAGATCGGCTCCCCCGTCGAGCAAATGGGTAGCAGCGGTGTGGCGAAGCGCATGAGGTCCAGCTGCCCCAACCGATGTTTCAGCTAATGCGCCGGCAACCAATTCGTAAATGGCTCTAGGGCCGATTCTTTTGCCCTTGCTATTCAAAAGCAGTTCAAACGAAGTATCTTGAGTAACCAAGGCAGGTCTAGCTGTCTTGAGCCAGTTTTCAATGGCCGCCTCACAGGGAGTCCCATAGGGAATCATTCGCTGCTTGTTTCCCTTACCGGTGACCTGAATCAACCGCCGTGCCGTATCTACGTCACCAATGTCGAGACCAACGATTTCACTCACACGAGCGCCGGTGGCCTAGAGCAGTTCCACAATCGCTAGGTTCCTGATGTGGATCGGATCACCTTCTGCCGCTTTAGCCTCGAGAGCGGCAAATACCTGGTCCATCGCTTTGCGCGTGGCGACCTT
>CAIJWY010000183.1 GCA_903824455.1 uncultured Micrococcales bacterium | reverse complement strand
GTTTGACTTGAAGCTCGGAGCGCAAGATTTATCTGCAGCCGATTCGGGCGCCTATACCGGTGAGGTTTCTGGAGTCGCCCTCAAAAAACTTTCGGTTCAGTATGTGTTGATTGGCCACAGCGAGCGTCGCCAAATGCACGAAGAAACCGATGCCGTGATCCAAGCTAAGACGGCTGCTGCATTCCGCAATGGAATCGTCCCGGTGATCTGTGTTGGCGAGAGCCTGGAAGAACTTGAAACCGAGGGAGCCGCTGCTGTTCCAGTTCGACAGACTCTGGCAGCATTGACCGGGCATGCCGAACTTCGAGATTTCATCATTGCTTATGAGCCGGTTTGGGCAATTGGTACCGGTAAGGTGGCTACGCCTGAACAGGCTGCTAGCGTCGCCAAGTTGATTCGCGAAGCGATTCGAGAGGCTCACGGCGAGATAGCCGACACTGCTCGAATCCTCTACGGAGGATCGGTGAAGGCAAACAATGTTGCTGGCTTTCTCAGGAGTCCAGAAGTTGATGGCGTGCTCGTCGGCGGGGCCAGTCTTGACGCAGATGAATTCGCTGGAATAGCGAGATTCCAGAGCCATCTGGCAATATAGTCTTAGAACCTAATTAGGAGTAAATTTTGGATGCAATTCGTACCGCACTGCAGGTGCTGCTCTTTATCATCAGCATGCTACTCACGCTGCTGATCCTGCTTCACAAGGGTCGCGGTGGTGGTCTTTCCGACATGTTTGGCGGTGGTGTGACTTCTACCATGCAATCATCTGGTGTAGCCGAGAGAAACCTCAACCGAATCACCATCATCCTCGGAGTGGTTTGGGTAGTCATTATTGTTGCACTAGGCCTTCTAGCCCGATTTAGCGTTGTAGCGACCGCCTAGCAGCCCCAAACAAGATTTCCGGCGGTCTGGTCTACATACCAGACCGTCTTTTCTTTGCCGCGTGCCCGGCCAACAGGCAAGCTCTCGGGGTCATCGCCGAAAGCAACCGCAACTGCAGCTGCCTTATCGGATCCGGCCACGGTGAACCAAATTTGATTCGAGTTGTTTATTTCGGCGTAGCTGAAAGATAGACGCTGTGACGGTGGCTTAGGTGAGTTTTCTTCGTAAGTGACTGCCACAGTTGTTTTCCAGTTGTCTTTGCCGGGAAAGAGGCTCGCTATGTGGCCGTCTGGTCCCATTCCCATGAGCATCAAATCAAAGTGAATTCCGGACTTTGAAAACTCTTCATCGAACTTCTGGGCGGCCTCACTTACGGTAAGACCCGATTCACTACTCGGAAACTCGTGAATGTTCTCAGCAGTGATTTCCAGCGTGCGAAGCCAAGCATTACGCGCTTGAAGCGCATTTCGATCCAAGCTGTCTGCTTCAACGTAACGCTCGTCACCCCACCAAATGTGGATTCGGCTGAGGTCAAGGTCGTTAAAGGGTAGTTGGCTCGCGGCTGCCAACGTAGCAATTCCAACTGTTCCGCCAGTCAGCGCAATGTCCACGCGATCTTTTCCCTCAAGAGTTTCGCGAACGAAGCTGAATAGATCCAGGGCTACCTGTTCAGCCACTGCCGCTGAATTGGGAAATCGGTTTACGAGCGCGCGTACCATTTGATCACTTTTCCGAATAGTTCATCTGGGTCTAAACGACGAAGATCTTCGCTGAGGCAGTCACGATCGCTTCTTCGTGGAAGCGAAATCTCTCTGGTTGGTTGCGTTGGTTGGATCAGCGTGGCAATGTCTGGTACTCGTCTGACTATCTCGATGTTTCCCGATTTGCGAATTAGTTTTACACCCTTTATGCCGCTAATCGATTTGCCTCGAGGTTCGCTGGTAATTGACACTTTCAACTTCAATTTAAGACCTAACCAGGCGGCCAGAAGGCTAGTGCTTGGAGAGTTAGGCGCTCCAGTTACCTCAACGGCAGTAACAACGTCATAAGGAGGCTGATCAAGTACAGCGGCCAGCTGTGCTCGCCATAGTGTGAGTCGCGTCCAAGCAAAATCAGAATCTCCCGGTGAATATTCCTTGGCCAGTTGTTTTAGAAACTGGTGCGGATTCGCTTGAACCGCGGCGTCGGTAATCCGACGTGTGGCAATTCTGCCGATTGGGGAACTAGATATCTTCACCGGCGAGGTACCTGGCCACCATGCCACAACCGGTGCGTCTGGGAGCAATAGTCCGGTGACCAGAAGTTCTGGATCGGAAGCAGCCATACCAGAGGCTCGAAGCACGATTACCTCCGATGCACCCGCGTCTCCACCAACGCGAATCTCGGCATCGAGGTTCGCTGGATTTGATTTAGCCGCGCTAACCTCCGAGAGCACAATTATTCGACAGGGGTGTTCTCGAGATGCGTCGTTAGCCGACTTAATTGCCGACTCAATGTCGATCTCACGTGTTTGGATTACCAGAGTCAACACGCGGCCGAGTGCAACGGCACCACCCTGCTCACGAATGTTGACCAGAGCCTTCGATACCTCGCTAATCGTAGTGGCAGTCATCCTTGTGATCATGGGCGTCTCCAAGCCCTGCCGTCATTTTCCAGCATCAAGTCCGCTGAAGCTGGACCCCAAGTTCCTGGCCGATACTGTTCGGGTTGACCTTGTGACAGCCAAAACTTCTCAATCGGGTCGAGAATCTTCCAAGATAATTCGACTTCCTCATGCCTCGGAAATAGGGGAGGGTCTCCCAATAAGACATCGAGTATGAGCCTCTCGTAGGCTTCCGGACTGGCCTCCGTAAATGCATGCCCGTAACCAAAATCCATAGTCACGTCGCGAACGTGCATTCCAACTCCTGGAACCTTTGAGCCAAACCGAATAGTGATTCCCTCATCCGGCTGAACTCGGATAACTAACGCGTTTTGGCCTAGCTCCGAAGTCTGGTCAGACGCGAACAGCTTCTGTGGAGCGCGCTTAAATACCACAGCAATCTCAGTGACTCTTCGACCAAGTCGTTTGCCGGCTCGAAGATAAAACGGAACCCCAGACCATCTAGGTGTTTTGATGTCAAGACGCATGGCAGCGTAGGTTTCGGTCATGGACTTCGGATTCATACCCTCTTCCGACAAAAAACTTAGTACCTCTTCGCCGCCTTGCCAGCCACCGGCATACTGCCCTCGAGCCGTGTGCTTGGATAAATCCTTGGGAAGACGAACCGCCTTCAGAACCTTCTCCTTTTCGTTTCTTAGATCGGCGGCATCGAAAGAAACCGGCTCCTCCATCGCCGTGAGTGCCAGAAGTTGGAGCAGGTGATTTTGGATTACGTCACGAGCTGCACCAATGCCATCGTAATAGCCAGCGCGCCCGCCAACACCGATGTCTTCAGCCATAGTTATCTGCACGTGATCAATGTGCGTTTTGTTCCATAGTGGCTCGAACAATTGGTTCGCAAACCGGAGAGCCAGAATGTTCTGCACCGTCTCTTTACCGAGGTAGTGATCGATACGGAATATTGAGTCGGCCGGAAAAACTGTCTCGACAACTGCGTTTAGTTCTCGAGCCGATTGCAAGTCACTGCCGAATGGCTTTTCGATAACTACACGACGGAATTGATCTTGTTTTGGTGCAGCTAACCCACTGCGACTGAGCTGTCGACAAACCAGCGGAAACGCCTTAGGTGGTATCGATAGGTAGAAGGCGTGATTGCCATTGGTGCCGCGCTTGGCATCGAGTTCGGCAATTGTCTCCTTGAGACGGTCGAAGGCTTCATCGTCGTCGAAGTCGCCCTGAACGAAACGTATTCCTTCTGAGAGTTGTTGCCAAACTTCTTCGTTGAATGGGGTCCTTGAATACGTCTTTACGGAATCATGCACGACTTTGGCGAAGTCTTGGTTTGCCCATTCGCGCCTGGCAAAACCTACCAGGGCAAAGCCTGGAGGCAACAGCCCTCGATTGGCCAGGTCGTAAACTGCCGGCATCAACTTCTTGCGACTGAGGTCGCCGGTTACACCGAAAATCACGAGCGAACAGGGTCCCGCAATCCGATTTAGGCGACGGTCGTCTGGGTCTCTGAGGGGGTTGTTCCCGGCTGACAATTGCGCTGGACTCATTGTTTCGCCTAGATGCTTTCGCTAATCGTTTTCAAACCGGCAGCAACATCGTTAAGGGTAAGCGTGAGTACCGGTCGACCGTGGTCCGCCAGAACCTTTGCGTCACCGCTGGCTTGAGAGCCAATCAATTCGCCAAGGGTGAAATCCCGCCCAGGTACTGAGAGGTCAGCCTCGGCCCGCGAAATTAGTTGCAGGTAAACGCCCTGCGCCGGACCACCTTTGTGAAATTGCCCGGTCGAGTGTAAAAATCTAGGAGCCCAACCGAAGGTGGTTGGTCGATTGGTGCGCTTTGCAATTGCATCTCTTATTTCGTTGGCCCCGGGGAAGCGTTCTCGATCCAAATATGCATGCACCGACAGATAGCCATCGTCAGCCAAGGTTTTTAGCAGAGCGGCAATCGCTTCGGGAACTGTCTTTGAGTCTTTCAAGTCAAAACCAAGCGCACGAACTTCGATGTCCTGAACTACGAAATCTGCCTCTGACTCCGCAACTCGACCCTCAAGCATTCCTCGAGCCGCAATTTTTGCGGATTCGACATCCGGTTGATCAAAGGGATTCACGCCAATAAGCCGAGAGGCAATCACCGTTGCATACTCCCAGAGCAAGAATTGACCGCCTAGAGAACCTGATACGGCAATCTCGTTGACTCCGGCTGATGTGGCGTTGGCAACCACGCGAACAATCACTGTGTCACCTGCCGGAGAGCTTAATTCATTGGCGCTATTACTCACGACAACAGGGAGTATGCCCTTACCCAATTTTCCGGTTGACTCGGCGATGAGTTGCTCGGCCCAGTCGCCAAAGCCTTGTATCTCTGTTCCATCCTCAACGATCACGATTTTGTCGGCAAATTTCTCGGCATATGCGGTGCGAGCGAGTGCCGCACCAAGAATGAGTGCTGGATTCGTGTCTTCGTTTGAAGCGAGTAATGACATAACTTCTTTGGCATCACTTAGCAATCGTGCGATGTCGGCTCCGGCTAAGCCCGACGGCACCAGCCCAAAGGCGGTAAGTGCGGAATAGCGACCGCCAACGGTTGGGTCAGCGTTGAAAACACGATAACCGTCGGCTTTGCCCGCAATTTCCATGGGTGAACCGGGGTCGGTAACCATCACGATGCGATCGGTCTTATCAATTCCCGCATTGGTAAACGCGGCTTCGAATAGGCGTTTCTGAGAATCGGTTTCCACGGTTGATCCGGACTTTGAGGAAACAATAACCGCAGTCTTGGTTAGATCTCCGCCAAGGGCTTTGGACACCTGCTCTGGATTAGTTGAATCTAGAACCACTAGGACCACGCTGGCGGTCTTGGCTATTACCTCAGGAGCGAGTGATGAGCCACCCATCCCGCACAGCACGAATCGATCGATACCCCTGTCGTTGAAGTAGGTCTTCAAATCTAGGATGGCAGAAACCAGGTGGTTGGAATCAAGCGCGGAAGTCACCCAACCCAAACGAATTGAACTTTCAGCCTCAGCTTCTTTGCCCCAGAGGGTGAAGTCTTTAGCCGCAATTCGGCTAGCAACGGAATCGTTCAATAAATCTTGGAGGCAACTTGACACAGCAGTTTTGGTGAGGCCATTGGTGGCTACAGCGATAGTCATTACTTGGCGGCCTCCAGTGCCTTGGTTGTGCTCTCAACCAATTCGCCCCAGGAAACAATGAACTTCTCAACACCTTCTCGTTCAAGAAGATCGGTAACTTCGGAAATACTTATGCCTTGAGCCTCAACCAAAGCTAGATCTGCCTCTGCCTCTGCATAGTGCGAGGTAATCGAATTGGAAGGAATCTCTCCGTGGTCGAAGACAGCCTCCATGGTCTTCTCCGGCATGGTATTCACCAGCATCGGAGCAACCAGTTCGGTCACGTAAAGAGTGTCAGAAAGATTTGGGTCTTTCACTCCCGTAGAAGCCATCAGTGGCCGTTGCTGGTTAGCTCCGGCGGCCGCCAACTCTGCCCATGCGGTAGTCGCGAACTCTTCTTCAAACACGCGATAGGCCAGACGAGCGTTGGCAAGAGCTGCTTTGCTCTTCAATGCGATAGCCTCTGGAGAACCAATTGATTCCAGACGTTTGTCGATTTCGGTGTCAACTCGTGAAACGAAGAACGATGCCACAGAATGGATCTTGCTCAGATCAAGACCTTGGGCTTTAGCTTTGGCAATACCGGCCACATAGGCGGCAATGACGGCTCGATACCGTTCCAGAGAGAAAATCAGGGTCACATTTACACTGATTCCAGCTCCAATAACTTCCGTTATTGCCGCCAATCCAGCGATCGTGGCCGGAATCTTGATCATCACGTTTTCACGGTTGACTTTGGCAAAAAGTTCTTTCGCTTGCTTGATCGTATTTTCGGTATCGTTGGCCAGTCCTGGCTCTACTTCGATTGACACGCGACCATCAAAGCCAGCTGATTCGTCATAAACACGGCGGAAAATATCGCATGCGTTAGCCACATCAACGGTGGTGATTTCGAAAATCGCATCGGTGGCAGACTTGCCCTTCCCGGCCAGTTCAGCTACCTGTGGCCCGTAACCTTCGCCCTTACCAAGAGCGCCAGCAAAAATTGTGGGGTTAGTGGTCACTCCTGAAACAGAACGGGAGGAAATCAAAGACTCTAAGTTACCGGATTCGATGCGACTTCTAGACAGATCATCGAGCCAAATGCTCACTCCGTTGGCTGCTAACTTCGCTAGGGGACTGGTCAATTGAATACCTAAGCTTTCTTCATACTGGTTTTGGCTGCTGCCACAACATTTTCAACGGTCATTCCAAATTCGCGGAATAGGGTTTTGTAGTCGGCCGAGGCGCCGAAGTGTTCGATGGAAACAGACTCACCGAAGGGACCAACGTACTTACTCCAGCCAAGGCTGAGCCCTGCTTCGATAGATACTCTTGCTTTTACGTTAGATGGAAGCACACTCGAACGGTAACCTTCTGATTGCTCTTCGAACCACTCGAGGCACGGCGCGGATACAACTCGGGTTGCGACTCCGGCCTTTTCAAGTTGAAGCCTTGCTTCGAGAGCTAACTGCAGTTCCGAACCGGTGGCAATGAGAATAACCTTTGGCTTCCCATTGGCTGCCTCTACCAGCGTGTAAGCGCCTTTGAGAGTGTTTTGAGCGCCGGCAACCAAAGTTCCAGTCACATCTTTAATTTCTCGTGCGATAACCGGGATGTTCTGTCGACTAAGGGCTATGCCAGACGGTCCGTTAACGTGCTCTAGCATTCCAGCCCAGGCATAGGCCGTCTCATTTGCGTCGCCCGGGCGAACGATAGCTAAGTTGGGGATGGCCCGAAGCGTGGCTAGTTGCTCGATTGGCTGGTGAGTTGGTCCGTCCTCACCCAGGGCCACCGAGTCATGAGTCCAAACGAAAATTGAAGGAACTCCCATCAGTGCTGCTAATCGCACGGCAGGTCGCATGTAGTCACTGAAGATGAGGAAGGTGCCACCGAATGGACGTGTATGCCCACTCAAAGCGATTCCATTCAAGATAGAACCCATCGCGTGTTCGCGGATACCGAAGTGAAGCACGCGACCATAACGATCTCCGGTCCATTCGTGAGTTGACCATTCCGAAGGAATGAACGACTTTGCTCCAGATATTGTGGTGAGATTTGATTCGGCTAGGTCTGAAGAACCGCCCCAAAGCTCCGGCATAATCTCGGCGATGGCGTTGATCACCTTTCCCGACGCAGCGCGAGTGGAGAGCTCTGTGCCACCCTCGAAGGTAGGGAGCGATTCGCCTAGTTGAGAAGGTAGTTGTCCGGTTACCAGGCGTTCAAGAAGCTTGTGCCTCTCCGGGTTTTCAGATGCCCAAACATCGAACGACGCCTCCCAAACCTTGCGGTTCTCGTTGGCGTAGTTTTGGTAGCCACGAGTGTGTTTCAAAACTGCGTCTTCGACCTCAAAGGTCTGTTCT
>CAIJWY010000182.1 GCA_903824455.1 uncultured Micrococcales bacterium | reverse complement strand
GTCACCCGCGTTAATGACCGATCCATCGAACCAACCGCTATTCGCCAAAGTGTGGGCCGCGCCAGATGCGAAATGTCGCATCACCACGATGTCGGCAGAAATAGCTGCCAGCGTCTGCACCGTGTCTTTGAGGCTCTCCCCTTTAGACACACTCGACCCTTTTGCGGAAACGTTTACCACGTCGGCAGAAAGTCGCTTTTCAGCAACCTCAAACGACACTCGGGTTCTGGTTGAATCCTCGTAAAAGAGATTCACAACAGTTTTTCCTCTCAGGGCCGGAAGTTTTTTAACCTCGCGGTCGCTTACCGAAGACATTTCGGCAGCTGTGTCCATTAGTTGAATGGCATCTTCGCGGCTTAGATCGGCCGCGGAAACCAGGTGTTTTAGAATCATCCCTCAATCACCACAGCATTCTCGGTATCGGTCTCATTTAGACGCACCTGAATTCGCTCATCAAGAGAGGTTGGAAGGTTCTTACCAACGTAATCGGCACGGATGGGTAGCTCCCGGTGGCCTCTATCGATTAGCACCGCAAGACGAACTGCGCTAGGGCGACCAAATTCATTTAGGGCGTCTAAAGCGGCTCGAACCGTGCGGCCACTAAACAGCACGTCATCTACCAAGACCACCGTCTTGCCTTCGACACCTGAAACCGGCAATACGGTCTGAGTGATTTCTTTGCCTGGATTGGTGGCAAGATCGTCACGAAAAAGTGTGACATCTAGTCGACCGCAGTTTGCCGAGGCGTCAAAATCTGGGTAGCTCCGCTCAATCGCCTGAGCTATTCTTTCCGCCAACCAGGTTCCGCGCGTGGGAATACCAATCAGTAACAGGTTTGCAGTTCCGCGGTTTGCCTCAACAATTTCATGAGAAATGCGAGTCACAGCGCGATCAATGTCGCTGCTGTTCAAGACGGTGCGTGAAGACACGCCCACCTCCTTCTCCGCCTCACAGGACGGTTTTAAAGGATGTTTGAATAATTCTAACTAAAGAGCTTGCCGAGTTCCAGCAACTCGCGAAAGAAGTCCGTTAATAAAGCCGCCGGACTCCTCGGTTGAGTACTCCTTGGCAAGGTCTACAGCCTCACTCACGGCTACAGCGTTTGGGGTCTCGGAGTAAACGATTTCCCAGATACCAACGCGCAAAATCGCTCGGTCAACATTCGGCATGCGCTCGATAGACCAACCTTCGGAGTAAGTCTCAAGGAGGTCATCGATTTCTGAATGATGATTAACCACGCCGTCGACAATCTCCGAAGCGTAATCGAAGATTGGATCTTGGTTTTGTCGATCGGCCACCTGAATCTTGGTAGCGTTCAGAAGCTCGCTCGGAGACTCCTTACGCAAATCGGCGGCAAAAATTGCGTCGACTGCCCTTTTACGTGCTTTGCTTCTAGCGCTCAACTTAGTCGCGTTCGCGGCCGAGATATTCGCTGGTGCGAGTATCAATCTTCACGCGAGTGTTGTTTTCAACGAATAGCGGAACCTGAATTTCGAGTCCGGTCTCAAGGGTCGCTGGTTTGGTTCCACCGGTTGAACGGTCGCCCTGCAAGCCTGGCTCGGTGTAAGTGATAGTCAGAACTACCGACGATGGTAGTTCCACGAAGATTGGATTGCCTTCGTGAAGAGCAACTGTTGCGCCCTGGTTTTCAATAAGAAATCCGGCTGCTTCTGCCACTACCTCAGGCCTGACTTCAACCTGCTCAAAGTTGGTCTTGTCCATGAAGACAAATGAGGTGCCGTCGTTGTAAAGGTATTCCATGTCGCGCTTGTCGACGTTTGCTGTTTCCACCTTGGTTCCGGCGTTGAAGGTCTTGTCGACCACCTTGCCAGACATCACGCTCTTCAACTTCGTGCGCACGAAAGCTGGGCCTTTGCCAGGTTTTACGTGCTGAAATTCAATAACGGTCCAGAGCTGTCCGTCGATGTTTAGAACCATACCGTTTTTCAGGTCGTTTGAAGTTGCCACGAAAATGCCTCGCTAGATAAGTGGGATTGTTGCTATAAGTTTACTCGTCGAAGTGACTAAACAACCGCACCAAGTGCGAGTAGGTAGCTCTTGAGACCTAAGCCGGCAATTACCCCGGTGGCTACTCCGCTGATCACTGAAGTGTGTCTGAATTGTTCTCTGGCGTGAGGGTTTGAAATGTGCACTTCAATCAGTTTCTGGCCAGATGAGGTGACCAACGCCGCTGCGTCTCTGAGCGAATATGAGTAGTGAGTGAATGCGGCTGGGTTAATGATCACGTCGAGCTTCTGATCAACCGCCTCATGTAACCAGTGCACCAAATCGGTTTCCGAATCGCTTTGGCGAACATCTGCCTGTAGACCCATCTCCGCGGCTACCTCGGTAACCTGGGCCACCAGAGCTACGAAATCAAGACTTCCGTAGATTTCAGGCTCGCGGGACCCAAGGCGCCCCAAGTTTGGGCCGTTGAGCACTAACACTTTACGCATGAGAATAAGGTTATCGGTTTGGCGCTGTAATTTCGCCATAAGCTGCCACCATTGATTCGTCGGTTGGAGCGGTGAGAATTCTCGGACGACCAATTCCGTCCAGCACCACGAACCGCAGCGCTCCGGCGCGCGTCTTTTTGTCGCGACGCATAGCATCAAGTAACTGTTGGAAACGACCACCGCGGTAGGTAGTCGGTAGCCCGAGCGATGTAAAGATTCGCTCCTGACGGTCAACCAGTGATACTGGCGTGTTCCCTGCCAAAAGCCCAAGCTGCGCCACAAACATCATTCCAACCGAAATAGCCGCGCCGTGACGCCACTGAAACTTTTCAACCAACTCAATGGCGTGCCCGAGGGTGTGCCCGTAATTAAGAATCTCTCGTTCGCCGGATTCCTTAAAGTCGGTGCCGACCACTCGCGCCTTGACCGCGATGCAACGCTCCACAATCTCTCGGAAAGTCTCGGAAGACACATTGGTTGCGGAATCAAGGTCGTTTTCAAGAAGCTCAAGAATCTTTTCATCAGCGATAAAACCGTACTTGGCGACTTCAGCGAAACCGGAGACCAGTTCGTTCTTTGGCAGCGTCTCAAGAGTGTTTAGATCACAAATAACTGCCTTTGGAGCGTAGAAGGCACCGACCAGATTCTTTCCCTCTGCTGTGTTTATGCCCGTCTTTCCGCCAACAGCGGCGTCGACCATGCCTAAAAGTGTGGTGGGAATGGCGTAATAGGCAACACCGCGAAGCCAGGTAGCGGCAACGAATCCAGCCAGGTCCGTGGTACTTCCCCCACCAAAGCCGATTATGGCATCGGTGCGAGTGAAGTCGCTCTTGCCCATAATGCCCCAACACCAGGCGGCAACTTCAACTCGTTTGGCATCTTCACCATCCGAAACGCCAGCCTGAATAATTTCCAAGCCGGTTGATCTCAGTTCCTCGGCTAGAACATCGGCACTGGTTTGCAATGCCAGAGGGTGGATTAGCAGCACCTTTTGCGCGCTTGGCGCCAGCAGCGGCCTAATGTCATGCAACAAATCGCGTCCAACCAACACCTCGTAAGGTTGTTCACCCGAAACGGGAATTCTGGTGATCTCGGTCATAACTTCTTTAACTCACTAACGATTTCTTCGACAACTGTCTTTAAGGCTACTCGCGAAGTGTCAACGGTGATGTCAGCCACCTGCTCGTAAAGCTCTCGCCGTGACTCGTAAATACGTCTCCAGTCGTAAACGCCGTTCTTCAGAAGAGGACGATTTCCGCCGCTAAGGCGAGTTGCCATGTGCTTGCCATCGGTGCTTAGATATATCACCGTGGCTTGACTGAGTGCAGCCCTAGTGTGCTCGGAAAGAATTGCGCCACCGCCGGTTGCTATAACGCTTGGAACATTAATAGCTTCGAGCACGCAAGCTTCTTCAAATTCGCGAAAAACGCTTTCTCCCTGTTCGGCAAATATCTTGGGGATGTCGCCGTGCTTTTTGGTAAGTAAAACATCGGTGTCGACAAATGGAAGCTCAAGCCGTTTGGCAAGTTTTTTGCCAATGGTCGTCTTACCAACGCCCATCGGCCCGACCAACACCACGCTTTCGGCTCTAGGCATCGCGAACAATTTCGGAAGAGAGTACCTCTGGAATGTTCGCGAGGTAACTTTCAAGATTCCGCTTCGTCTCCGCCACGTTATC
>CAIJWY010000181.1 GCA_903824455.1 uncultured Micrococcales bacterium | reverse complement strand
GGTCGAAAACGTGATGTCCGTCTTTGGTTAATTCCTCAATTAAAAAGTGAGAAAGTTCTAAACCTGCGTGGTCGGTGGCGATGTGGATGCGCATAGTGTCTAGGCTAGTTGAGAAACCTTTAATGGATTGACAGGAAAACTAAAAATGTCAGGTGAAAACCTAACCAGAATTGAAGCTTCGACCCGAGCCGAACTACTCAGTGTTGAGTCGTATCGGATTGAACTGGATCTGACCTCTTCAGAGACCACTTTCCGATCGATTACCACTGTTCGCTTTGACGCAAAGGCGGGGTCTTCAACGTTTATCGACGCCATCACCCAAACCGTGCACTCGATTACCTTGAACGGTGAGTCACTTTCTGTTTCGCTAGCCGACGGTGTTCGTATCGAGCTTCCAAACTTGGCCGCTTCTAACGAGTTAGTAGTTGACGCCGACATGTTCTACATGAACACCGGTGAAGGTCTTCACCGCTTTGTTGACCCAGTAGACGGTGAGGTTTACCTTTACTCGCAGTTTGAGGTGCCAGACAGCCGCCGTGTGTTCGCCGTGTTCGAGCAGCCTGATTTGAAGGCAACCTTCCAGTTCGTTGCTACTACCCCGGCTCACTGGACTGTTATCTCTAACCAGACCACACCTAAGCCAGTAACTTTGGCCGATGGCAAGGCTCTTTGGGAGTTCACCCCTACCCCGCGCATTTCTTCTTACATCACCGCGCTTATTGCGGGTCCTTACGTGGGCGAAACTTCGTCGCTGGTTTCTTCAAACGGCAAGACCATTCCGCTTGGTTTCTGGTGCCGCTCCTCTTTGAAGCAGTACCTAGACCACGACTACCTGTTCGACATCACTCGCGCCGGTTTCGAGTTCTTCGAAAAGACCTTCAGCACTCCTTACCCGTTTGAGAAGTATGACCAGATCATGGCACCAGATTTCAACGCTGGAGCAATGGAGAACGCCGGAGCCGTTACCTTCAACGAGATCTACGTGTTCCGTGGTGCTTCGTCCGAAGCCATCCAGGAACGTCGCGTTGTTACCATCCTGCACGAGCTAGCTCACATGTGGTTCGGAGACCTAGTTACCATGCGCTGGTGGAACGACCTATGGCTAAACGAGTCGTTCGCCGAGTACACGTCTATCCTGGCAACCGCCGAAGCAACTTCTTGGGATGAAGCTTGGACCACCTTCGCATCAGGCGAGAAGGCTTGGGCATACCGAGCCGACCAACTAACCACCACTCACCCGATTGTGGCCGAAATCAACGACCTCGAAGACGTAATGATCAACTTCGACGGCATTACCTACGCCAAGGGTGCATCGGTTCTAAAGCAGTTGGCTGCCTGGGTTGGTCGCGAGCCATTTGCAGCCGGTGTGGCCGAATACTTCAAGAAGCACGCCTTTGGAAACGCCGTTCTGGCCGACCTGCTGGTTGAGTTGGAGAAGTCTTCCGGCCGTGACCTAAAGGCTTGGTCGAAACAATGGCTCGAAACCGCTGGCGTTAACAAACTTGAGTTAGACCTCGATGTTGATTCCGCTGGAGTAATCAGCAAATTCAACATCGTGCAGTCGGCAATTTCCGAATACCCGACCATTCGAGAGCACCGCATGGCGGTTGGTTTCTATAACCTGGTTGACGGAAGAATTGTTCGCACCGACCAGGTTGAACTAGATGTTTCTGGTGTTTCAACACCGGTGCCAGACTTTGTTGGCAAAAAGCGCCCGGATCTAATCCTTCTAAACGATGACGACCTCGCCTACGCCAAGATTCGCCTCGACGACGCATCGTGGAAGTTCGCACTGG
>CAIJWY010000180.1 GCA_903824455.1 uncultured Micrococcales bacterium | reverse complement strand
GGCAACCGACGCCGAACTTGAAGCCAATTTGCTGCGGCTAACCGCGGAGCTCAGGGCTTCTGGAATTACCACCTTTGAAACCAAAAGCGGATACGGGCTAAGTGTTGCCGACGAAGCTCGGGCGCTCCGAATCGCAGTAAAGCACACACCAGAAACCACCTTCCTCGGCGCTCACGTGGTTCCTGCTGAATTTGAAGGTCGCCCCGACGACTATGTGGCTCTGGTCACTGGAGAAATGCTGAATCAGGTGGCCGACAGCGCCAAGTGGATTGACGTCTTTTGTGATCGCGGCGCTTTCAGCGTTGACCAAGCCCGTGAGATTCTCTTGGCGGGAAAGGCGATGGGTTTGCAGCCGCGGATTCACGCCAACCAACTCGAGCAGGGCGGCGGCATCCAGCTAGCAGTGGAACTTGACTGTGCCTCTGCAGATCACTGCACTCATTTCGACCGCAACGACATCGATGCCTTGGCCGGGTCAAAAACGGTGGCAACGCTGCTTCCCGGTGCCGAGTTTTCCACCCGCGCCAAATACCCCGACGCTCGCAAGCTTTGGGACGCCGGAGTTAAGGTTGCCATCGCCACCGACTGCAACCCAGGCTCTAGTTACACCACCTCGATGGCATTTTGCATTGCAATTGCCGTGCGCGACATGAACTTCACCGTGGAGCAGGCTATTTGGTCGGCGACAAAAGGCGGAGCCAAGGCTCTGCGCCGTCACGATGTTGGGGCCATAAAAGTTGGCATGCGTGCCGACCTCGTTGAATTGAATGCACCGAGCGCGATTCACCTCGCCTACCGACCAGGCGTGAACCTAATCAACAAGACCTATCAGTCCGAAGATTTCAAGTAAGAGGAAACCAATGAGCAAAGTAACCATTCACACCTCCGGTTTAACCAGAGCCGATTTAGTTGATGTGGCTCGTAATGGAGCCCAGGTGGAAATCGGATCAGACGCCCTGATGGCAATGGCCAAGACTCGCGCCCACATCGAAGCGCTAGCCAAAGGTGAAACCCCGGTTTATGGAATCTCTACAGGATTTGGTGCTTTGGCAAATCGTCACATTGCTCAGAAAGATCGAGTTCAGTTACAGAAGTCGCTGATTCGTTCGCACGCTGCCGGAATGGGCCCAGCTGTAGAAACCGAAGTAGTGCGCGCCCTAATGCTGAACCGCCTCAAGACCCTGTGTTCGGGCCGAACCGGTGTTCGTCCGGTGGTTGCCGAAACCATGGCGGCTCTGCTTAACGCCGGCATCACGCCGGTCGTGCACGAATACGGATCCCTCGGCTGCTCTGGAGATCTAGCTCCGCTCGCCCACTGCGCGCTGGTACTAATGGGCGAAGGCCGAGCCACCGATGCCAATGGAATTGAAAGACCGGTTACCGAGTTACTGGCCGAAGCTGGCATCACCCCAATCGAATTACAAGAAAAGGAAGGCCTCGCACTAATCAATGGCACCGACGGAATGTTGGGCATGCTGATTTTGGCTATTCACGACCTTGAGAAACTGGCAAACCACGTTGACGTAATTGCGGCCATGAGTGTTGAAGGGCAAATGGGAACCGATCAGGTC
>CAIJWY010000179.1 GCA_903824455.1 uncultured Micrococcales bacterium | reverse complement strand
ACCAAGTGAAGCGAGGTACTCACGAACCTCTTGAGCAAGGAATTCGAAGAAATTCACAACAAATTCCGGCTTGCCCGTGAAACGTGCGCGCAGTGTGGGATTCTGCGTGGCTACGCCAACCGGACAAGTGTCTAGATGACAGACCCGCATCAGTACGCAACCCGAAACTACTAACGGTGCAGTTGCAAAACCAAATTCCTCAGCTCCCAAGAGTGCCGCAATAACAACGTCTCGGCCAGTTTTCATTTGCCCATCAACCTGAACCGACACGCGACCGCGCAGGTTATTGGTGATGAGAGTTTGCTGCGTTTCCGCAAGTCCTAGTTCCCAAGGCGTTCCGGCGTGCTTTAGAGAGTTCAACGGAGATGCGCCGGTGCCACCATCGTGACCGGATACCAAGATGACATCTGCTTTCGCCTTTGCCACTCCAGCAGCAACGGTTCCAATGCCAACCTGGCTCACCAACTTGACATGAACTCTGGCTTCGCGATTTGCTCGCTTCAAATCGAAGATGAGCTGCTTTAGATCTTCGATCGAGTAAATGTCGTGGTGAGGAGGTGGTGAAATTAGGCCAACTCCTGCGGTTGCATGGCGAGTTCTGGCGATCCATGGATAAACCTTATTTGGAGGAAGCTGACCACCTTCGCCAGGCTTTGCTCCCTGAGCCATTTTGATTTGAATGTCGTCCGCGTGAGTGAGATACATCGAAGTCACGCCGAATCTGCCGGAAGCTACCTGTTTGATTGCACTGCGCCGTTTGGGGTCAAGAAGGCGCTCTAGGTCTTCACCACCCTCGCCAGTGTTCGACTTCGCGCCAATTTGGTTCATCGCGATGGCCAGGGTTTCGTGAGCCTCAGGTGAGATCGAGCCATAGCTCATGGCCCCGGTTGAGAATCTCTTTACAATCTGCGCAATGGGTTCAACCTCGTCAACACTGATTGGGCTGCGAAGTCCTTCACGCAGGGTGAACAGACCTCGAAGAGTCATCAGTTGCTCAGATTGGTCGTCTACGAGTTTGGTGTACTCACGGAAGATGTCGAAGCGCTTTTCTCGAGTTGCATGCTGCAACTTGAACACCGTTTCGGGGTTGAAGAGATGCGGAGAACCATCTCTGCGCCATTGATACTCTCCACCGCTCGGTAGGTCCTCATGAGCGTTAGTGGCCTTCTCGAGTGGGTAGGCACTTCTATGTCTGGCCGCGATCTCCTGGTGAATCACTTCTAGTCCAATACCACCCAATTGGCTGGTAGTGCCGGTGAAGTAAGTGTCGATGAAGTCTTGAGACAATCCGATTGCCTCGAAACACTGCGCGCCGGCGTAAGAAGAAACGGTCGAAATGCCCATTTTGGACATGATCTTTAGAACACCTTTACCGAGACTCTTCAACAGGTTTGCAGTAGCCTTTTCAACACTTAGACCCGAAATGTAACCGCTTTTAACCATCTGCTCGGCTGTTTCCATTGCCAGGTATGGGTTTACCGCTGCAGCACCGTAGCCAATTAGGGCTGCTACGTGATGAACTTCGCGCACATCTCCGGCTTCGACAACAAGACCAACTCTCGGACGATTTCCGCTGCGAATAAGGTGGTGGTGAACCGAGCTAGTTATCAACAAAGACGGGATCGGCGCAAGATCGTGGTTACTATCGCGGTCACTCAGAACCAAATACTTTGTTCCGGAGGCAATTGCGTCATCGATTTCTTGGAAAATCTCACGGATGCGACTTGCTAGACCCTCTTCCCCACTGGACAGAGGGTAGAGAGCCCGAACGATGAATGTGGTGCCAAGGCCAGGAACTTCATCGATGTGTTTGATTTTCGCAAGTTCGTCGTTGGTGAGTACTGGGAAATCTAGGATTACTTGCTGAGCGTGCTCTGGAGTGGCCGCTAAGAGATTCAGTTCAGGACCAATTCCAGTAGAGAGCGAGGTCACCACTTCTTCGCGAATCGAATCCAGTGGAGGATTTGTTACCTGTGCGAACTGCTGCACAAAGTAGTCAAACAGAAGACGCGGGCGGTCGGAGATGGCGGCGATTGGTGTATCAGAACCCATCGCACCAAGTGGCTCAGCTCCCATTTTTGCCATTGGAGCAATCATGATTTTCAAATCTTCTTCGGTGTAACCGAAGGTGCGCTGGCGGCGATTGACAGATGAGGCGGTGTGGGCGATGTGCTCTCGTTCTGGAAGATCCGATAGGTTGATTCGGTTCTCTTCGAGCCACTCTCCCCAAGGCTCCAAGGCTGCGATTTCCGACTTAATTTCATCGTCATCGATCAGGCGACCACCAACGGTGTCAACCAGAAACATCTTGCCTGGCTGAAGTCGGCCCTTGCGAACCACTTTGGCTGGGTCAATGTCGGCGACACCCGTCTCTGAAGCTAGAACAACCAGTCCATCTTCTGTTACCAGGTATCTTCCTGGGCGCAGTCCATTACGGTCGAGGGTTGCACCAACCAAGTCACCATCGGTGAAAATTACCGCGGCCGGTCCATCCCATGGTTCAATTAGCATGCTGTGGTACTCGTAGAAGTTCTTTCTGGCCTGATCTATGTCGGTTTGTTTCTCCCAGGCCTCCGGAATCATCATCATCGCGTGAGGTAGTGAGCGTCCAGACATGTAAAGGAGTTCTACGACCTCGTCGAAAGATGCTGAATCGCTTCCGTCTGCGGTGATGATCGGCAGCAATGACTTGAACTCACCAAGAACGGAAGATTCAAGTTGCGATTGGCGGGCCGCCATCCAGTTGCGGTTTCCCTTAACGGTATTGATTTCACCGTTGTGGGCAATAACTCGAAACGGGTGCGCCAATGGCCAAGACGGGAATGTGTTGGTTGAAAACCTGGAGTGAACCAATGCCAGTTTTGATTCGAACAGCTGATCACTCAAGTCTGGATAAAACGGCTCCAACTGAAGCGTGGTGACCATGCCTTTGTAAACAATGGTGCGAGCCGAAAGCGAGCAATGATATGCGCCTAGAGTTCGTTCTGAGCGCTTTCGTAGCCTAAACAGTGCTCGCTCTAGATCCATGTCCCTAAAAGACGGGCTTTCAACAAAAACCTGAATGATCTGTGGCATGGCCTTTCGAGCCAGGTCACCCAATACTTCTGGACGAATTGGCACTTCGCGCCAACCCATAACTCCCAAACCTTCTTCTTCAGCCAGTGTCTCGAAACTAGCCTTGAAAGTATCAATTGATTCATCTTGATGAATAAACACGATGCCTGCTGCATAGGCACCAACTTCGGGAAGCTCAAAGCCTGCAACACTGCGCAGGAAACGGTCGGGCAGTTGCGAAAGAATTCCGGCGCCATCACCAGTTCCAGCATCGGAACCAACAGCTCCTCGGTGTTCAAGGTTCCTCAGCGCGGTCATTGCGGTCTCAACGATGTCGTGGCCGGCAGTACCTCTGAGCGTGGCTACCATTGCTAAACCGCAGGCGTCGCGGTCTCGGCTTGGGTCGTAAAGCCCGCTAGCCTTTGGCGCGGTATTGAAGCGTTGGAACGGCGACGTGATAGTCATGTTGAACTCTCCAATACGTATCGATTCGGAGGGACAACATTGGCCCTATTTGCGACTGCTTTACTTAGAAAATTCTAACGCAGGTGGTAAAAAACTAGCGAAACTCTATTTTTGCTTTGAAGTCGTACTTGGCTTTGCTTTTGGCTTTGCTTTTGGCTTTGCTTTTGGCTTTGCTTTTGGCACTAACTTCGCCTTTGGTGTCGCCTTAGGCGCTTCTTTTGCCTT
>CAIJWY010000178.1 GCA_903824455.1 uncultured Micrococcales bacterium | reverse complement strand
GTTTACAAGCCAGGTAACGTAAAGCTTCGTCCAGAACTTCTTGGAGAAATTCAGAAGGTGGTTGGTGCCAAGTATGGCAAAGACCTACCTTTCGACCTCGTCTTCCACGGTGGCTCTGGTTCAACACCGGAAGAGATCGCAGAAGCGGTTAGCCACGGTGTGATCAAGATGAACATCGACACCGACCTTCAGTACGCTTTCACCCGCCCAATCGCAGCCCACATGTTCCAAAACTTCGACGGCGTGCTCAAGGTTGATGGCGACGTTGGAAACAAGAAGCACTACGACCCTCGCGCTTGGGGCAAGATCGGTGAAGCCGGTATGTCGACTCGCGTGGTTGAGGCTGCTACCGAGCTTGGTTCGGCCGGCAAGTCGATGTCACTCTAAGAGAACTGACTAGCGCTTAGCCTTATTGCTGGTTTCTTCGCCGGCACTCTTTAGTTCTTTTCGAAGTTCCTTCGGAAGCGAGAACTGGATGTCTTCCTCGGCAGTTTGAATAGTCTCGACATCGCCGTAACCGCGCACGGCTAGGTAGGTTAGAACTTCTTCAACCAGCTCTTCTGGAACGCTGGCACCGGAGGAAACTCCTACCGATTCAACGCCCTCAAACCAGGAGTCATCGATTTCAGATGCGTAGTCGACTCGATAAGCTGCCTTGGCTCCGGCAAGAAGAGCAACTTCGACCAGGCGAACAGTGTTTGAAGAGTTAGCCGAACCAACCACGATCACCAGATCGCTCACCGCGCCGACCTTTTTGATAGCAACCTGACGATTTTGGGTGGCGTAGCAAATGTCGTCACTTGGTGGGTTTTGCAGGGTCGGGAATTTGGTGCGAAGTTTCTTCACCGTTTCCATGGCTTCGTCAACGCTCAAGGTGGTTTGCGAAAGCCAGATGATTTTGTTCGGGTCTTTGATCTTTACGCTGTTGATGCTCTCGTCTTCGTCGACGATTTGAACCGAGTCTGGTGCTTCACCAGCGGTGCCCTCAACTTCTTCGTGTCCTTCGTGACCCACCAAGAGAATGTCGTAGTTTTCGGCAGCAAATCGCTGAACTTCGCGGTGAACCTTGGTCACCAGTGGGCAGGTGGCGTCGATGGTTTGTAGGTTGCGCTCTTCGGCGGCCTTCACTACTGCCGGGGAAACACCGTGAGCACTGAAAACTAGGATGCTGCCTGGCGGCACTTCGTCAACTTCGTCAACAAAAATAGCCCCGCGCTTTTCGAGGTTGGTAACCACGTGGATGTTGTGAACAATCTGTTTGCGAACGTAGATCGGTGATCCGTAGTGGTCGAGAGCTTTTTCTACCGCGATAACGGCGCGGTCAACTCCGGCACAATAACCTCGCGGAGACGCCAACAGGACCTTTTTGTGTCCGACTGGTTCGGTATTCTTAATTTCAACCACCTGCTAATTCTAACGGCGAAGGTAAGAGGGTCATCATGAGTGAAGAAGCGGGTTCTCCGCAGTCTGATGAAACCAAGCCATATTCGGTAGCAGCTTTCAACGAGCGAGTTCACCTGGCGATTGGCAAGTGGCCAGAAGCGCTAATCGAGGGCGAACTAGTCAAGTTCAAAATTGGTCCGTCGGGTCATGCCTATCCTCAGTTGCGCGATCTAAACGGTGGTGCCCTTCTGGAACTCACAATTTTCCGAGGAGTCACCTCGACTTTCAAAGAGGAATTTGCCGACTCCGACCGCGTGATCGTGGGCGGCAAGCTGAACTTTTACGCACCGGGCGGCAAGCTTTCGTTCAACGTAACCAGCATGCGCAAGGTTGGCATGGGTGACCTCCTGGCCCAGCTCGAAGCTCTTCGAGCAAAACTGCGTGCCGAAGGGGTTATCGATGAAACCAAGCGACAGCCGTTGCCGTTTCTCCCCAAACGAATTGGTTTGATTACCGCTCAGAACTCTGATGCCGAAAAAGATGTTCTGAAAAACGTTTTGGAACGCTTCCCCGATGCCCAGTTCGAGTTCGCCTATGTTCCGGTTCAAGGTGAGGGATGCGCGCCTGCCGTGGTTGAGGCCATTGCCAAGCTTGACGCTAATCCCGATGTCGACGTAATCATCATCGCCCGAGGTGGTGGAGCATTCCTCGACCTGATTGGTTTCAGCGATGAGCGAGTGGTTCGCGCAGCTGCGGCAGCCAAGACTCCGATTGTCTCTGCGATCGGACACGAAGCCGATCGTCCGATCCTCGACGACGTGGCCGACTTCCGTGCTTCCACCCCAACCGACGCCGCCAAGAACGTGGTTCCTGATGTCGCCGAAGAGCTTTATCGAATCGGCGAAGTGGTGAACCGTATCGTGATGCGAATCGGGCACTACGTGACTAGCCAGAGTGATTTCCTAACTCAGGTGCTCAGTCGGCCAATCATGACCAACCCCTACGTTTTCTTGGATGAAAAGCAGCAGGAACTCGAAAGAACGCTCGACGAGCTTCGAGGTGAGATTGCCAGAAACGTGGAGCGAGAGACCGCCGAGCATTCAACCCGTGAAAACATGCTCCGCTCACTCTCCCCGCAGTCAACGCTCGACCGCGGTTATTCGGTGGTTCGCGATTCCGCTGGACATGTATTGAACGACGGCGGCAAGGTAAAGACCGGAACCAAACTAAAGATTCGCCTCGCCAAGGGTGAAATCGAAGCTACTTCAAACTGAATTAAACTGGAGGAATCATGACCGAGAAAAACAACGAAGACATAGCCAAGCTTTCCTATGAGCAGGCACGAGACGAACTCGTCAAAGTTCTGAGCGATCT
>CAIJWY010000177.1 GCA_903824455.1 uncultured Micrococcales bacterium | reverse complement strand
CCATGCAGATTGCCGGTATCTCCCCAGAAGTTATGGGAATCGTGCAGGCCTTGATCGTGCTGTTCGTGGCAGCACCGCCACTAATTCGTGCAATCTTCCACCTACCGAAGCCTGAGGTCAAATAATGGCAAAGACCGAAGTTACTCCAGGGATGTTTTCGCTAGCCGAATTCCGTCCAAGTTGGAAATCCCCACTAGTTTTGGGTTTCTTTGCCTTAGTGGTGATCGTGGGCTTTGGCTTCTTGGGTTATTCCGCCGACGTCTCCTACAAGCTGAGCAATAAAGGCGACGCCTTTGCAGTGCCCAACCTGGTGGTCAGTGCATCGTTTGCAAACATTGTGCTCGGCAGTCTAATTTTCGTGATTGCTGGAGTATCCGCTTGGCTAACCTATAGTCGCAAAAAGACTCCGATGTGGCTCAACCTAATTGCCGGGTTACTTGGCGCTACCGGTTTGCTCGGTTGGTTAGCTGCTGGCAAAGAAGTTCCCGTTTCATTTATTCTCGGTTCGGCGATTGTTTTGGCAGTGCCGATCATATTGGGTGCACTTGGCGGGCTAATGTCGGAGCGCGTTGGCGTGGTAAACATCGCTATCGAAGGTCAGTTGCTCACCGGTGCCTTCATGGCTGCCGTGGTCGGCACCGTTACCCACAATCTTTGGTTCGGCCTCATTGCGGCGATGGTGGCTTCGGCTATTTTGTCGATGGCTCTGGCATCTCTAGCCATCAAATATCTCGTTGACCAAATCATCATCGGTGTTCTGATCAACGTTCTGGTTATCGGAATCACCAACTTCCTTTATTCTCAATGGTTGGCCAGCTCTGGTGAGGAAGCCAATTTCCCAGGAACCTTCGACATCATTTCGATTCCTTATCTGAGCAGCCTTCCGATTATCGGTCCGGCGCTCTTCGAAGCTCGAATCACGGTCTACCTCACCTTCTTGCTGGTGCCGCTGGTTTGGTTCATGCTGTTCCGCACCAAACTCGGCCTTCGGGCCAGAGCGGTTGGAGAACATCCAACTGCCGCCGACACGGTTGGTATCAACGTTGGTCGAACCCGCTTCTGGTGGGTAACTGCCGGCGGTGCAATTGCCGGTCTTGGCGGAGCTGCTCTAACGATCGGAAACGTTGGTGCGTTCGGACGCGAAATGTCTGGCGGTCTCGGATTCATCGCACTTGCCGTGGTTATTCTCGGCCGCTGGCAACCGCTTTATGTTTCGGCTGCGGCACTGCTCTTCGGTTTCGCCATCATCCTGCGCGTTTGGGCTAATGGCGTGGCGCCCGGAATCCCAACCGACTTCATCACCATGGTTCCTTACCTGGTGACCCTGGTTGCCGTGGCTGGTTTCGCTGGAAAGGTGAAGGCTCCGGCCGCATCTGGCCAGCCCTACATCAAGGGCTAACTACTTCTTGAGCAGGTTGTAACCGCTCAGTAGTAGCACAATTGCAACTGGGATTAGCGTGACATAGTTCAAACCCTCGAACGCTATGGCGGCCAAAATGGTTCCCGCAATCGCACCACCAAGTGCTCCCGAAAGTTGCATGCTCGAGTCGCTCAAACCTTGAACGTTGGTTTTCTGGTCGGCTGGCAGCGTGGAAGTTAGCAGAGCCGATCCGGCAACCGTGGTTGCGCTCCAACCGAGGCCTAGCAGGAACAGCCCAAGCGTGACCTGATTGGTGTTGTGTCCGGCAGTGGCTGAAATAAATAGCGACGCAATGTATATGACTTGACCGACCAGCACGGTTTGAATCTGCCCAATCTTGTCGGCGAACCAACCGAAGATTGGAGAAAACGCGTACATTCCGGCAATGTGAATGGAAATCACAAAACCCACAATCGCCAGAGTTGCGCCATCGTGCTTCATGTGAACCGGCGTCATCGACATCACTGCGACCATCACCATGTGCCCAAGCGAAATCGCAGAAATTGCATAGGCGGCTTTCGGGTAGGCCCTCAGTGTGCCAAAAGCGGTTTTGAGAGAAACCTTTGGCTTCGGCCCCGAGGTTGCCTTGGCCAGTGACTGCGCGGTCTTAAGCGGATCTGG
>CAIJWY010000176.1 GCA_903824455.1 uncultured Micrococcales bacterium | reverse complement strand
GGGTCCATTAGCCCTGCGTTCACGACGTCACGGAACTCAAGGTCGCTAAAGCCCCAAGCCTCTTGCAAACGCTTGCGACGAGTGGCTGGATCTTCCGGAAGTTCTGCGCGAAGTTTCTCGATCAGTTCCTTAGAGGGCATTACCGGAACTAGATCTGGCTCAGGGAAGTAGCGGTAGTCATCGGCATCCGACTTTGGGCGGCCGGCAGATGTGGAGCCCTTGTCTTCGTGCCAGTGACGGGTTTCCTGAATAATCGTTCCACCATTTGCCAGGATGTGCGCCTGACGCTGAATCTCATAGCGCACGGTGCGTTCAATTGATCGAAGCGAGTTCACGTTCTTGGTTTCGGTGCGAGTTCCGAGCTTCTCGGCTCCGTGCAGGCGAAGCGACACGTTGGCGTCACAGCGCACATTTCCGCGCTCCATACGGGCCTCAGACACGTCTAGAGCCTTGACAACCTCACGGATGTAACGAACGTAAGCAGCAGCCAACTCAGGCGCCTCAGCCCCTGCGCCATAAACCGGCTTGGTCACGATTTCGATCAGCGGAACTCCGGCACGGTTGTAGTCGACCAGCGAGAATTCGGCGCCCTGGATGCGTCCGGTGTTTCCACCAACGTGAGTGAGCTTTCCAGCGTCCTCTTCCATGTGAGCTCGCTCGATTTCGATCTTGTAAACCTGACCGGAAGGAACCTCAACCTCAACGCCACCTTCGAAAGCGATTGGCTCATCGAACTGCGAAGTCTGGAAGTTCTTGGCCAAATCTGGGTAGAAGTAGTTCTTGCGCGCAAAGCGACCGTTCGGTGCGATGTCGCAACCAATTGCCAAACCGATCTTGATAGCCGATTCAACGGCACGCTTGTTCACAACCGGCAACGCGCCAGGTAAACCTAGACAAACCGGGCAAACATTGGTGTTCGGCTCATCACCGAAGTCGTTTCGGCAACCACAGAACATCTTGGTTTTAGTGTTGAGTTCAACATGAACTTCAAGACCAATTACTACCTCAAACTTTTCCAAAGCCTGTTCGTAGTTCATTAGTTCAGCCTTAGCCATTAGGCACCTGCCTTTACTTCAGGAGCGAAATCAATCATTCGCTTGCCCCAAACGTTTTCGTGAGCCTTCTCCAAGACCGATCCAACCGAATAAAGTCGCTTCTCTTCACGAGCCGGAGCCAGCAGCTGAATCGACGACGGCAGACCATCTTCATCGGCCAAACCGTTTGGCAGCGACATTCCAGGAATACCGGCCAGGTTGGCTGGGATGGTGGCGATGTCGTTTAGATACATCGCTAGCGGATCCTCTATCTTCTCCCCCAACTTGAACGCAGTGGTCGGGGCAGTCGGCGAAACCAAAACATCGGCCTTAGCAAAAGCAGCATCGAAATCGCGTTGAATCAGGGTGCGAACCTTCTGGGCCGAACCGTAGTAGTCGTCGTAGTAACCACTCGAAAGCGCATAAGTTCCCAAAATAATGCGGCGCTTCACTTCAGGACCAAAACCAGCCTCACGAGTTGCCGCCATCACGCGCTCAATGGTTGGGTTGCCTTCAGGCGTAACTCGCATACCGAATCGCACGCTGTCGAACTTGGCAAGGTTCGATGAAGCCTCTGCCGGCAAGATCAGGTAGTAAGCCGCAATCGCATACTGGAATGACGGGCATGAAACCTCGACGATTTCAGCGCCAGCAGCCTTCAACAGCTCCAAAGACTCATTGAAACGTGCCGAAACACCAGCCTGGAAACCTTCGCCGGTCAGTTCCTTGATAACACCAACCTTGACGCCAGCCAAAGAACCAGCAGAAGCGGCAACAACCATCGAACCCAAGTCCTCAGGTAAAGAAGTTGAATCGCGCTCGTCGTGACCAGCAATAACATCGTGCAGTAGAGCAGCATCCTGAACGTTGCGAGCAACCGGGCCAATCTGATCCAGAGACGAACCAAGAGCAATCAAACCGTAACGGCTAACCGCACCATAGGTTGGCTTGGTTCCAACGGTTCCAGTCATCGCAGCCGGGTAACGAATCGAACCTCCGGTGTCTGAACCAATCGCCAAGGGAGCCATAAAAGCACTCACCGCCGCAGCCGAACCGCCACCCGAACCGCCGGGAATGCGGTCCAGCGACCAAGGGTTCGAGGTTGGCCCGTAAGCAGAGAACTGCGTGGTTGAACCCATCGCGAATTCGT
>CAIJWY010000175.1 GCA_903824455.1 uncultured Micrococcales bacterium | reverse complement strand
TATTCCTGGTGTTATTCGGCGCCATGAAGTGGGAAGCAGTGCCATTACAACTGCTGATTGCCGTTTTCGTTGGGGCAGCCTTTGGTTTCGTAATGTTGGCCTACTCTGCTTTCGTAAATGCCGAAGGCGACTGGCTGGTGCTGATGATGCGCTTCATCATTGCCCCAATGTTCATGTTCTCGGGAACTTTTTACCAGATCGAAAATATGCCGGAACTGGTTCAGCAGATTGCCTGGGTCTCACCGCTCTGGCACGCCACCGAATTGGCTCGCACCGCCAGCTACGGCTCGAGTGACTCTTATACGGTTGCCCACATCGTAATCCTGATTATTACCGGTGTCATCGGGGCCAGCCTCGCCTATCCGAAATTCACCAGGAGGCTTGCCCAATGAGTTTCACCAGTGCAGCGGTAGCTCTAGCCGAGCGACGTGCCGGCAAGTTTGGTGCCAGCATTTTCTCGGGACGACCGGGAACGGTTGCCACCAGAAACCTGATGACCCTGAAGTCTTCTAGCGGGCTCACCTTCGTGGCCGGTTTTGTTGAGCCGGTTCTCTTCCTAATTGCGTTCGGCTACGGAGTTGGAGGAATGGTGGGTGACATCACCGACTCCAGCGGAAAAGTTATCTCCTACGCCGCCTACATCATGCCAGCATTGCTCGCCACGAGTGCCATGAACGGCGCCATCTTCGACAGCACCTGGAACGTGTTCTTCAAAATGCATTTCGCCAAGCTATATCAGGGAATGCTCGCCACCAGTCTCGGCACTCTAGATGTCGCCATCGGCGAAATCGGTTGGGCCATGTTCCGAGGAATGATGTATTCGCTCGGGTTTGTTTCCGTGGTCGGAATTCTCGGGCTGATACCCTCACTGGCCGGTGCCGCCCTGGCGGTCGCAGCCGCAACTATCGTGGCCTTTGCCTTCGCATCGCTCGGCATGGGAATCACCAGTTACATGAAGAGTTTTCAGCAACTCGACATGGTCACGTTCTTCTTGCTGCCAATGTTCCTGTTCTCCGGAACGCTATTCCCAGTAACGATTTTCCCGACCTGGGCTCAGTTCCTAATCCAGGCCCTGCCGCTTCGCCAAGCCATCGAACTGGTTCGCGACGCCATGACACTAAACATCTCGTTGAGCATGTTGGGTCACCTGGCCTACTTCGCGGTAATGATAATCGGCGGGCTGTTTTTCACAACCCGCCGACTAACTGCTTTGTTCTTGCGCTAGTTTTTAGGCCTTGTCAATCATGATTGGGCCGAGCACTGCTAGGCAGATGTTTAAGACGGTGAGGCCAGCGATTGCTGGAACAACCCATTTGTCGGTCTTTTCTTTTTTGTTGTAGCCATAGGCGATAAAGAAGATGACTGTAATTACTATGCTCTTGGCTCCGAGCACCCAGTTGTTGATCTGCTCGGTCTCTTCAACCATTGGCACCAGTGCCGCCAGAGCAAAGCCGGTAACCAGCATTAGCCAGGCACCGTGAAGAATGCCGGCGTTAACCTTCATTCCGGTTCCCCAGTCTTTTAGCTGGTAGAAGAAACCGGATAGTAGAGCTCCAATACCAATTAGGTGAAGGATTACTGCAATTTGCATTGTTATTTTCATGGTTTGAGTCTAGCCATCACGATGGCTGCCTCAACGGCTTCGGCGCCCTTGTCTTCTTTGGAATCCTTGAGCCCAGCTCGGTCTAGAGCCTGCTTTTCGTTGTCGACCGTGAGCAAACCAAAACCAATCGGCACTCCAGTGTCTAGTTGAACCCGGGTTAGACCATCGGTGGCGGCGTTGCAGACATAGTCAAAGTGCGGGGTTGCTCCGCGAATTACAACACCGAGAGCGATAACCACCTCGGCGCCGTCTTCGATGGCATACTGAGCAGCCAGTGGAAGCTCGAAAGCCCCCGGCACTCGCATGATCGAGTACACGTCGTTTCCGGCCGCCTTTAGTGCTCGTTCAGCACCGGCGAGCAACCCTTCGGTTACTTCGGTGTGCCAGGTGGTAACCACAATGGTCACCGCCAAACCCGATGCGTCGATGGTTAGTTTTGGTGCTCCTGCGCCACTCATTTTTCTGCCTTTGCTTTGCCGGGGAGGATGTGCCCCATCTTTTCACGTTTGGTTTCTAGGTAACCAATGTTTTCGTTGGATAAGCCGGTGATCACTGGAACAAAAGAGTTCACCGGAATTCCAGCGTCGATTAGGAACTCGCTCTTGGCCGGGTTGTTAGTCATGAGGCGAACG
>CAIJWY010000174.1 GCA_903824455.1 uncultured Micrococcales bacterium | reverse complement strand
TTGTTGCAAAAGTTGGGGAAAGCCGTAACTGCCTAGTAACCGACGAATACGGCACAACGGCGATGGCAAAGGTCACCGTGGAAAATGCCGATGGTGTTTTCACCTGGGTTGCTGAATAAGACTAGCTTCGGCAGCGTGAGCGCTGAGTTGCTAAACGTCCCTGCTGGTCGGCCAAATCCTTTTGACTTCGAGCTAGGTTCGAAAGCGCAGTTGCAGCATCGCGGTTAGCGTTTCCAGCTTCAGCGGTGGCAAGCTTTAGTCGCGCTTCCAAACTGGTGAGATTGTTTGATTCGTTTTTCGCCTGCGCCAAATAGCCCCTGGAAATCGATGGGCTCGAGACGGCGTTTTTTACGGCCAAAGCGGTTAGATCAATAATCTTTTTCTTCGAGGCGTCGCGCTTAGCCGCTAAGTCGTTTACTTTCGCGTTCGCGGTGTTCAACTTACCTTGCG
Organism: uncultured Micrococcales bacterium; assembly: GCA_903824455.1. Lineage (GTDB taxonomy): Bacteria > Actinomycetota > Actinomycetes > Actinomycetales > Microbacteriaceae > Rhodoluna. The sequence continues at coordinate 7,488 of CAIJWY010000174.1, read as the reverse complement.
CCTTGTTGTACTTCTGCTGGTCGGTGCCCACTCTGGTCTGACGATTGTTAACCTGGTTCTGCTGGCTCTGTATCGAATTGTTTTCGCTCGAAGTGCAAACCCTTGTGGCAGCTTGGCTAGGCATAGGAACCATGGCAGTCAATGCCACGATTATCGCCACGGCAAATAGCCTTTGATTTTTGCGTTTCATGAATCCCCCGTTGTTAATTTGATTCTACTGCGCGAGTTGTTTTTCAACTACCCTGGCGATGCGATCGGCCCATCCTTGAGCCTGACCCATCTCGGCGGCTTCCACCATCACGCGAATCAGCGGTTCGGTTCCACTGGCACGAAGCAGCACTCGACCGGTTTCACCCAGGTCGGCTTCCGCTTCTTGCACCGCAGCTTGAACCAGCTCATCGTTTACGCGATCGCGGTCGACACCTTTAACGTTGATCAGAACCTGCGGATAAATTTCTATCTGCCCGGCCAGGTCGCGAAGAGTCTTGCCCGATTTGGCAACTTCGGCCATCACGCGCATTCCAGTGAGCACGCCGTCGCCGGTGGTAGCGAAGTGGCTGAGGATCACGTGACCACTCTGTTCGCCACCGAGCGTGTAGCCATTGGCGCGAATCTCTTCGAGCACGTAACGATCGCCAACACTGGTTTCGAGCATGGTGATGCCGGCTTGCTTCATGGCAATCTTCAACCCGAGGTTGCTCATTACGGTGGCCACCAAAGTATTGCGTGCGAGTTCACCGCGAGCTTTCATGCTGAGCGCCAGAATCGCCATGATCTGGTCGCCGTCGACGATGGCTCCGGTGTGGTCAACCATGAGGCAGCGGTCGGCATCGCCGTCGTGAGCAACACCGGCATCGGCTTTGTGCTCAAGCACGGCGGCCTGCAAGGCGCTGAGATGAGTTGACCCGCAACCCTCGTTGATGTTAAGACCATCGGGGTTAGCGCCGATCACAATCACCTTGGCGCCGGCGTCGCGGAAGGCATCCGGTGAAACACTGCTGGCGGCACCATTGGCACAGTCAACCACCACGGTGAGTCCGTTGAGCCTATTTGGAAGTGCCTTCAAGAGGTGAACCAGATAGCGATCCTCGGCATCGGCGAAGCGGCTAACGTGCCCAACAGTTGCGCCAATCGGCAGCAGCGGTTCTAGTTCTAGCGCTGCTTCAATTTCGTCTTCGATGCGGTCTTCAAGCTTGTGTCCACCGGCGGCAAAAATCTTGATGCCGTTATCTGGAGCTGGGTTGTGGCTGGCTGAAATCATTACACCGAAATCGGCATCGATGTCGGCGGTTAGAAAAGCGGCGGCCGGGGTTGGAACTACGCCGGCGTCGTAAACGTCGATTCCAGATGAAGCCAAACCAGATGCAACAGCGGAGGCTAAAAACTTTCCTGAGATTCGAGGGTCTCTGGCCAAAACTGCTTTTGGACGACGACCGGCCTTACGAGCATCTTCTCCGAGCACGCGAGCAGCGGCCTGAGCGATTTTGAGAGCGAGTTCGGCAGTGATGAAACCATTCGCGAGTCCGCGAACGCCGTCGGTGCCGAATAAGCGAGCCATAAGGTTAGGCTACCTCTGCCAAGAAGGCTAGGTAGTGATTAACGCTTCGAGAACTGCGAAGCCTTACGGGCCTTCTTGAGACCGGCCTTCTTGCGCTCGATCACACGAGGGTCGCGCTTTAGGAAGCCAGCCTTCTTGAGGCTTGGACGGTTGTTGTCGCGGTCGATCTCGTTAAGTGCACGAGCGATACCTAAACGAAGTGCGCCAGCCTGACCTGCGGTGCCACCACCGGTGATACGAGCCACAACATCGTATGAACCAGAAAGCTCAAGGATGGTGAACGGGTCGGTGATTAGCTGCTGGTGAAGCTTGTTTGGGAAGTAGTCGGCTAGTTCGCGACCGTTAACCTTGATGGCTCCGGTGCCTGGAACTAGACGAACGCGAGCAATAGCCTGCTTACGACGACCTAGGCCTGCGCCTGGAACGGTTAGTGGAACACGAGCCTTGGCAGCTGGCTTCTTGGCGGCTTCCGGAGTCTCCGATGAGTAAGCGGTAGCTTCTGCTACTACTACTTCTTCGGTGGCTTCGGTGGCTTCTACAGCTTCGTTATTAGTCATTGATAATCCTTGTTTACTGTGCGACCTGGTCGATTACGTACTGCTTTGGCTGCTGAGCAGCGTGTGGGTGCGCTGCACCCTTGTAAACCTTGAGCTTGGTTAGCTGGTTGCGTCCGAGGGTGTTCTTCGGAACCATACCGGCGATAGCCTTCTCCACGGCGCGCTCTGGGTTCTTCTCCAAAAGCTCGGCGTAAGTAGTAGCGGTTAGACCACCTGGGTAACCAGAGTGACGGTAAGCCTTCTTCTGAAGAAGCTTCTGACCGGTTAGGGCCACCTTCTCAGCGTTGATGATGATGACGAAGTCTCCGTTGTCCATGTGGGCAGCGAAAGTTGGCTTGTGCTTGCCGCGCAACAGCTTGGCTGCTGTGGAGGCTAGACGGCCTAGAACAATGTCGGTGGCGTCAATGATTAGCCAGTCGTTCTTTAGCTCGTGAGCTTTTGGTGAGTAAGTGCGCACTTGAATTGCCTTCTTGTGTTTGTAAAAGTAAGCAGGCTGGTAGATAACCAGCAACAAGGGTCAAGTTTAGCCTGAAACACAGGCTCAGGTCAAACTCTAATTGTCGTCAAGGGTTCGGGTTCGCTGAGTTAGTTCAGCTTGGGCCGCGAGTTTCGATTTTGCGGGGTAGGCAATCTTGATCAGAGTGAGGCCCTGTGGTGCCTGAACCTTATAGGCGTGCTCGTTCCGCTGGCCGCTGAGGGCTTTGCGAACCTCGCGAACACTGGTTCTGCCGGACCCCGCCGACATCAGCGCGCCAACCACCGAACGAACCATATTGTGGCAAAAGGCGTCGGCTTCAATTTCTATGTCGATTACGCCGTTTGACCTGCGTTTTACGCTGATTTCACGAAGTCTGCGGATCGTAGTGGTGCCGTCGCGTTCCTTGCAGAAGGCTCTAAAATCGCGCAGACCAATAAACTCTTTGGCAACTTCGACCATTGGCTCAACCTCGAGGTGCCACAGGATTTCCAGCAGGTAGCGAGAAGTCATCGGGTTTGGAACCACACTGCGATCGGCGATGCTGTAGCGGTAACGGCGAGATAGCGCCGAATAGCGCGCATGGAACCCCGGTTCGGCTTCTTCGAATGAGATCACGCGAACATCTGGGGCAATAATTTTGTTCAGCCGCTCGGCAACGCCATGGCCTCGGCGAATTCGCTTCAACTGTTCCGAAGTTAGATCGAGATGAAGCACCTGGGCCTGGGCGTGCACGCCGGCATCGGTTCTGCCAGCAACCCGCATGCGAAAGTCTTGATCGTCTTCGCCAAAAATCTTCACCAAGCCGCTGAGTAGTTCACCGGCCACGGTTCGGTAGGCCGATTGCTTGGCAAAACCGTAAAAGTCGGTGCCATCGTAAGCCAGATCCAACCTAAAGCGAAAGCGCCCGTCAACCGGTGGGTTGGCGGGCGCTTTCATTACAAATTACTTGTCGTCGGCAGATTCTGCTTCAGCAGCTGGTGCTTCTTCTGCAGGAGCTTCTTCAGCAACAGGAGCCTCTTCGGCAGCTGGTGCTTCCTCTTCAACGGCAGGAGCCTCTTCAGCCACTGCAACCTCTGTGACTTCAGCAGCCGGAGCTTCTTCAACCACTTCAGCAACTTCTTCGGCCACGGCTTCTTCAACCACTTCTTCAACAACTGGAGCAGCCGAAGCCTTAACAGCGTTTTCAATCTTTGGCTTCTTGTTAACAGCCTTAGGGGAAACCGGCTCAAGCACTAGTTCAATAACTGCGATTGGAGCGTTGTCACCCTTACGGAAGCCAAGCTTGGTGATGCGAGTGTAGCCACCTGGACGGTCGGCAACCAAAGGTGCAACCTCGGTGAATAGCTTGTGAACAGCGGTCTTGTCCAAAAGCTGGGCAAGAACACGACGACGCGATGCTAGGTCTCCGCGCTTGGCGAAGGTAACTAGACGTTCGGCCAACGGACGAAGGCGCTTGGCCTTGGTCTCGGTGGTTTCGATGCGTCCGTGTAGGAACAGCGAGGTGGCCATGTTACGAAGCATTAGACGTTCGTGAGAAGGTCCTCCACCTAGTCTTGGGCCTTTTGTTGGGGCTGCCATTTTGTTTCTCCTATTAGATTTCTAGGTTGGCCGGCTTACGCCTGGCCTTCCTCGTCAATGTCGGTGAATGCTGCGTCGTTGCTGCCAGCGCTGAAGTAGGTACCTTCAAAGCCAGGAAGTGCGTCGCGGAAACGCAGACCCATCGAGTACAGCTTGTCGCGAACTTCGTCGACCGACTTCGAACCGAAGTTGCGGATGTTCATCAGCTGGTCTTCGGTAAGGTTGGTCAATTCGCTAACGGTGTTGATACCTTCGCGCTTCAAGCAGTTGTAGCTGCGAACGGTCAGTTCTAGCTCTTCGATTGGAGTAGCTAGTTCTGGTGATAGCGAGAAGTCGGCAACGGCCGATCCCATCTCAATACCTTCAGCTTCGGCGTCGAGGCTTGCAGCCAAACCGAATAGCTCAACCAGGGTCTTACCGGCAGAAGCGAAAGCTTCCTTAGGCTCGATCGAAGACTTGGTCTCAACGTCAACAACAAGCTTGTCGAAGTTGGTGAACTCGCCCGCACGAGTTGCCTCAACGCGGTAAGAAACCTTTAGCACTGGTGAATAGATCGAGTCAACTGGGATTAGACCAGCTTCTTCGCTGCCGTTGCGGTTCTGGCTTGCCTGAACGTAGCCACGGCCACGCTCGATGGTTAGCTCAACTTCGAACTTCGACTTTGCCGAGATGTTGGCAATCACTAGTTCTGGGTTGTGAATTTCAACACCGGCAGGAACTTCGATGTCTTTCGCGGTTACAACACCGGCTGCGCTCTTCTTTAGGTGAGCAACAACTGGCTCGTCGTTGGTCGACGAAACCACTAGGTCTTTGATGTTTAGAAGAATCTCGGTAACGTCTTCCTTCACACCATCTAGCACGCTGAACTCGTGTAGTGCGCCGTTGATGCGCACGTGAGTTACGGCAGCACCAGGGATCGACGATAGTAGGGTGCGACGAATTGAGTTACCTAGGGTGTAACCAAATCCTGGCTCTAGTGGCTCGAGGGTAAAAATCGAACGGTTAGGTGCCTGGACATTTTCTTTTAGTTCTGGACGCTGGCTAAATAGCACTACTTGTTTCCTTTCATCTAGACATCCACTATTTGATGTCTATTTGCGTTCCTATTCAGTGGCCACTGAACAGGCTTTGGAGTTTTTAAAGCTGGTTTTTGGAAAGTGCTGAGGCGTTAGACGCGACGACGCTTTGGTGGGCGGCAACCGTTGTGTGCCTGTGGGGTTACGTCCGAAATCGAACCAACCTCAAGGCCTGCTGCCTGTAGCGAACGGATTGCGGTTTCGCGTCCAGAGCCTGGGCCCTTAACGAAAACGTCAACCTTCTTTAGTCCGTGCTCCTGCGCCTTGCGAGCTGCAGCCTCGGCTGCCATCTGCGCGGCGTAAGGGGTTGACTTACGTGAACCCTTGAAGCCAACGTCACCTGATGACGACCACGAGATTACGGCGCCGGTGGCGTCGGTGATCGAAACGATGGTGTTGTTGAAGGTCGACTTGATGTGAGCCTGACCAACGGTGATGTTCTTGTTGACCTTTTTGCGAGGCTTGCGAACTGCGCCTGCCTTAGCTTTCGGTGCTGCTGCCATGATTTCTCCTGAATTCCTTTGGACGTCGTTAGTGCCTAGCGGCTACTAGCGAGCCGCCTTTTTCTTGCCGGCTACGGTGCGCTTTGGACCCTTGCGAGTACGAGCGTTGGTTTTGGTGCGCTGACCATGCACAGGTAGTCCCTTGCGGTGACGAATACCCTGGTATGAACCAATTTCTACCTTGCGGCGAATGTCGGCAGCTACGTCACGGCGTAGGTCACCTTCAACCTTGAAGGTTCCTTCGATGAAGTCACGAATCGCAATTAGTTGGTCGTCGGTTAGATCCTTGACACGAATGTCTTTGTCGACGTTGGTCTCTGCAAGAATCTTGACAGAGCGGGTACGGCCAATGCCGTAGATGTAGGTTAGTGCGATTTCGACGCGTTTCGCGTCTGGGATATCTGCTCCGGCAACACGTGCCATATGGAACTCCTTGTTTTTGGAAGGTCTTCAGCATTGCACCCAAAGTTTCCTTTGGCTCCGGCCTTCTCCCGGAGGTTACCGATTGCTCGGTTGCTTTGCCTTGTTGTTATTTAGTTGTTTTGCTTAGTGCGGGGATTAGCCCTGGCGCTGCTTGTGACGCGGGTTCTCGCAGATGACCATGACTCGACCGTGGCGGCGAATGACCTTGCACTTGTCGCAAATCTTCTTGACGCTAGGGTTTACCTTCATGTCTCTTACTTCTTTTCGGGGCTATTGCTAGCCGGTTTATTTGTAGCGGTAGGTGATTCGGCCACGAGATAGGTCGTAGGTGCTAACTTCCACAAGAACGCGGTCTCCTAGGAGAATACGGATGTAGTGCTGGCGCATCTTTCCCGAAATCGTTGCTAAAACTTTGTGACCATTGGCCAGCTCTACACGAAACATTGCGTTCGGTAGCGCCTCAATGATTGTGCCTTCTAATTCGATGACACCGTCTTTGCTGGCCATACACTCACTTCTACTTAGCTTTTATGGCCTCTTTTGCACGCAAAAACCCGAACCTTAAATAAGGGAATTGTGTGTAAAAGACACCGAAGTTCAATCTTAGGCAGTTTTGCCTAGAAAAGCCAATTAAATGTTGCGAGGATCTACCGGGACGATGCCGAAAGGAGCTAAATCGGCTTTTCCCCCGTCAAAAGCGGTCAAAACCCAGATTCCTTTTTCATGAACGGCAATGCTGTGCTCCCAATGAGATGCCGGTGAGCCGTCTTTCGTAGCTACCGTCCAGCCGTCGCCGAGGACTTTGGTTGCCTTGGAACCAGCGGTAACCATCGGTTCAATGGCTACGCAAAGGCCAGGAACCACCTTTGGGCCCAAAGTGCGAGTGGCGAAGTTGTAGACCGGCGGATCTTCGTGCATCGAACGACCGATGCCGTGGCCAACATAATCTTCGAGAATCCCGTAATTTCCGTGGGATAGAACGTGTTTTTGAACAGCAGCCCCAACCTCGTGCAGGTGTTTGGCTTTGGCAAGTGCTGCGATGCCCGCCCAGAGTGAGCCTTCGGTTACCGCACTTAGCCTGTTTCGAATTTCAGCCGTCTTGGCGTCTCCGCCAGGCAGAACAATCGTCATGGCGCTGTCGCCGTTCCACCCGTCGGCGGTTTCGGCACCGCAGTCGATCGAGATGATGTCGCCGGGTGCAAAAATACGCTCTTTTGATGGAATCCCATGAACCACTTCGTCATTGATGCTCACGCAGATGGTGTGACTGTAGCCGGGCACCAGTTTGAAGTTGGAGTGGGCGCCGAGGCGAACG
>CAIJWY010000173.1 GCA_903824455.1 uncultured Micrococcales bacterium | reverse complement strand
TTGTGGTTGGCATTGCTTGGTGGTACGGGGTAATCCTCGCCGGCCTGCTGATTTTGGCCGCAGTCTTTGGCGATCTTGCCGAATCACTCATCAAGCGCGACCTCGGGGTGAAAGACATGTCTTCACTGCTTCCTGGGCACGGTGGCATCATGGACCGACTCGACTCGATGTTGCCGGCGGCTCTCGTTACCTACTCATTCGTAACTGTTTTTGGGCTCTGAGGAGAAAAGCATGTCCACCTTTCCTAAAGTAGCCAAAGGCAAACTCGGCTATGCGATTGAAGAGGTAGATTCGCTAATTTCTCGGGCGAGAGATCAGTATTCGAGCGATTCGGCTCGAACTCTAGATTGGCGCGAGCTTACCTCCCAAGGTTTCACGATGGTAAAGGCTGGTTATCAACCGGAAGTGGTCGACGCGGCCATCGATAAGCTTCAAGACACATTTGCTGCCAGGGATTTGTCGTCAAATCGCATAGGCGAGTTGCGAATTGCATTACTCGGACGAGTTTCGAGACCGAAGGGGCGGCGATTTTCTAGGGCCGGTGTCATGCGTCTTGGTTATTCTCGCTCACAGGTAGATGCTGTAATCAAAGTCATTGAGGAATATCTCGAGGGCGGGGAAAAACTGCTCATAGACGAAATTCGTAATATGAGATTTAAGGTTCAACGGGGAGGCTACATTGAGTCGCAGGTTGATTCATTCATCGATCGATTGGTCGAGCATATTCAAACGGAGCGTTTCGCTAAGCCTGTTAGTGCTCCTATCGTTGGTTCCAGCTACAGTTTCCCAAGCTATCCCGACCCAACCGATCCAGGCTTCAAAGCCTACTAACGCCCTCAAATACGCAAAAACACTAGTTCCTAAGCCGATGGCGGCTCATACCGGCTACAGCCGGGCAAAGTTTTCCTCCGGCTGGGGAAGCATTGCTCAGGGAGACCGAACCTGTGATCTTCGAAACTATATTTTGACTCGTGACCTCACCAAAATCACGCGCAAATCTTACGACTGGTGTCTAGTTGCTACCGGTGATTTGAAAGACCCATACACCGGGAAACTAATCCATTTCGTTCGTGGGGTGAAAACATCCAGCGCCGTTCAAATTGACCATGTGGTTGCTCTAAGTAACGCCTGGGGAACCGGTGCTCAGAGGATTTCGGAGACCTCACGCTATCAACTGGCAAACGATCCGCTAAACCTATTGGCAGTTGACGGACCGACCAACAGTTCTAAGAGCGACAAGGATGCTTCGCTGTTTTTGCCGAGGGTTGGCTACCAGTGCAAATACGTGGCCAGACAACTTGCGGTGAAGAAAAGATACAAACTCTGGGTAACTTCTCCTGAAAAATCAGCAATGCTAAGGGTTTTGAGTACCTGCCCCAAGCAGAACCTGCCTTAGAAACTGGGTCTGGCGCTAGCAATTTTGGCAAACTAAACTTGAATTTTGAGTCAATCTAGCTCTGGAGGTGAAATGGGTCGACACGAAGCCTTCCGCCCTACCCTCACCTCTCGTTTGGCTAGCCCGTTGAGAATTGCCTTCAAATACACCGGAATTACTGCGGTTGCCTCACGTCTGCCGGTGCGACGCACCTGGGGTTTTGCCCTAACCGCGGCCCTGGCACTGGTTACGTCGGTCGATCCTTACTTTGGCACCCTTCCTTCCTACGCTGCCGAAGTTGACTACGTTAATTACTTTGATGAAGCCGAAAAAGACCAACCGGTAACCGTTTCTCTTACCCGTGGCGGCTACGAGGTTGTTTCCGGTGCCGCGGCGAGTAAAGTCTTCGTTGAGCTTGCTGTGATACCTAGTGCCAACACGGTTCAGGCGATCGCCTACGGCAAACTGAAAAGCTACAACTGGGGTATCGAGCAGTATTCCTGTCTGGTCAAACTTTGGAACCGTGAATCAAACTGGAGAGTCAACGCCTTCAACAAGAGTTCTGGAGCCTACGGAATCCCTCAGGCACTGCCTGGTAAGAAGATGGCAGTTGCCGGTGCCGACTGGATGACCAACCCTGAAACTCAAATCAACTGGGGTCTTGGCTACATCGACGGCCGATACGGTAGCCCTTGTACCGCTTTGTCGCACTCCAATCGTCTCAACTGGTACTAATGGCTCGTTCGAACCGCCCAAAGCGCTCTAAAGGGAACCACGAGCACGAAGAGTTGAACCTGGAT
>CAIJWY010000172.1 GCA_903824455.1 uncultured Micrococcales bacterium | reverse complement strand
TTGAGGTTTTCGAAACTTCAAGAGTTTTTTGGTGAAGCGCTGCGAAACTCTCCGAATGAATTGCCGAAATTTTTGGTAATTCAACCCAGGGCTGCATTCGCCAGAAATCCCCCGACGTTTCGGGGTCGTCAACCACGAGCAAATCGAGCAGTTCACAAAGGTCGGCCATGGTTCTGGTGTGAGGAACCACCACGTCCATGGTGGGAACCAGAGGCCAGTTTCCGCGGGTTGAGATCATTCCGCGCGAAGGGGTGTAGGCGCAGAGTGCATTGCAGGATGCCGGCGCACGCCCGCTCGACCAGGTTTCTTCGCCCAAGCCAAAGGCAGCAAGGCTCGCTGCAGTGGCAGTGCCGGAACCGTTCGATGAGCCCGAGGCAAAAGCCGAGGTTAAAAAGTTTTCGTTGTATGGAGACTCTGCCCGCCCATAGAGCCCCCGCTGCATTCCGCCGTTCGCCATCGGCGGCATGTTGGTGAGACCAATCAACACGCAGCCGGCTTCGCGCAAAACCTTGATCGAAAACGCATCTGAGGTGGCCACAAGTTTCTCGAAGGCAGGTGAACCGGCAGCCACGGACATGCCTGTCACCTTGTAGGAATCTTTGGCGGTGAACGGAATTCCGTCTAGCGTTCCCAAAGATTTTCCGGCGGCTCGTCTGGCGTCTGATTCGGCCGCTTCCGCGAGCGCCTTGTGGTTGAGCTCAACAATAGAGTTCAGTTTGATTCCGTTGGCGTCGTAGGTTTCAATTCGATCGAGATAAAGCTTCACTAACTCAACCGAAGTCGCTTCACCAGATTTGAGAGCCTCTCGCAATTCGGCAAAGGTTTTCTCAACAACGGCGAATCTAGAAGGCACTATTTTGCTTTCGGCTGCTGCTGGGTGATGCAGTGAATGCCGCCGCCGCGAACGAAGAGCTCGCGGGCATCGATGGTCACCACTTTGCGGCCGTAGGCCTCGCTCAAAATTTCTGCCGCTCTGGCGTCGGCTTCCGACTCGTTAAAGCCGCAGGCAATCACCGCTCCGTTGATGACCAGGTGGTTGATGTAGCTGAAGTCCACGAAACCGTGTTCGTCTTTCAAAGTCGACGGGGCTGGCACTCGAATTACTTCAAGCTTGCGACCGGCAGCATCGGTTTCAGCGAGCAGCAGTTGTTCTAATTCTCGGCTCAACGCGTAGTCGGGATGCTCCGAATTTTCTTGCCAGTGCAACAGAACCACACCAGGTCGAGCGAAGCAGGCAACCATGTCGACATGACCTCGAGTGCCTGGTGAATCGTAATCGCGGTGCAAACCTCTTGGCAGCCAGATTGCTTTCTTCGCTCCGATGGTGCGAGCCATCTCCCACTCAACGCGTTCCTTGGTGGTGTAAGGGTTGCGGAATGGGTCGAGCTGCACGGTTTCGGTTAGCAGCACTGTGCCTTCGCCGTCCACGTGAATGCCACCGCCCTCGTTCACGAGCGTCGACGGAATGTGATGTGCCGAAACCGAATCGGATACAAATTTTGCAATCTCTCGGTCGCGTTCCCACATTGCCCAGTTGTTGGCTCCCCAACCATTAAAAGTCCAGTCGACTCCGCCGAGTTTTCCGTTTGCATTCAAAACAAAAGTTGGTCCGATGTCGCGCATCCAGGAATCGTCCAACGGTGCTTCAAGTATTTCAATTCTGGGATCGAGGCGCTTCGTGGCCTCCCCGAGCGCTGAAGGATCGACCACTGCGGTAACCGGTTCAAAGTCGACGATGGTGTTGGCCACTTCACTCCAGGTGGCATAGGCGCGTTCACGAGACTCTGGCTCGTCACCGATGGTGTAGTTATCGCGAGGGAAGGCAATCCAAATACGTTCTTGCTCGGCCCACTCCGGGGGCATTACCCATTCAGACATTATGTTCTTTCCAGTTAGATGGTTAGCTTGTTTCGCATAAGCGCGATGTAGATGAATGCCGGAAGCAGAATGCCTACTTCAAACGAAATGTCGAGGCCACCGAGTAGCCCGAGAATCGGCCCCTGATAAAAGTCGGTGTAAACAGTGAGCACAGCGGCCGTGAAGCCTGCCAGAAACGCGATGATGCCAGCCACGTTGTAACCGTTGGTGTACCAATACTTTCCGCCTTTGGTGGCAGCTTCCAAAGCGGGACCGTCGTACTTGTTTCTTCGCAACCACATGTCGGCTAGATACAAACTAATAAGCGGTGCCACGGTAACCACGATCAGCTGAAGCAGAGTGTTCATGGCATCGATGAAGTCCCAGACTAAAACAGCCAGCAGAGTAACAATGACTCCGAAAATTCCGTCGGCGATAACTGTGATTGAGCGTCTCAACCTAATCCCGATGGTCTGAAGCACCAGACCGGAGCTGTAAGCCGTCATGGCATTGTTAGCCACGGTACCGATCACAACTGCGATGGTGAACAGTGGTGAAAACCATGCGGGTAGCACTCCTTCAATTACCGTCTGCGGGTCGTCGGCTTGCAGGGCAGCGGTAACGTAGGCGCCTAGAGCACTGAGCAGGACACTTGGCAACATGTATCCGAGGGTCACCGAACCAACGATGTTTCGGATGGGTGTTTTTGCTGGTAGGTAGCGGCTGAAGTCGGCTCCGTTGGTGTAAGAAATTGGAGTACA
>CAIJWY010000171.1 GCA_903824455.1 uncultured Micrococcales bacterium | reverse complement strand
GAACCCATCGTCAATAAACCGTTTTGATCCTTGGGCATATATCAATTTTAGGAGTGGCCTTGACCGATAAGCCGTTGGACTCAGCGGGCAACCCGGAAGAGTTTTGGTTCAATCTAAAAACCAATCGGGTGGAATTTGGGAAACTCACGGCTGCCAGTTACCGAATCGGACCTTTTGGAACCGAGGCCGAAGCAAAAAACGCGTTGAAGCTTGTTGCCGAACGCACAACAAAATGGGATGAAGAAGAAGACTAGGCGTCGAATTCGTGCTCGCTGGCTGGAAAAGTTCCAGATTGAACGTCTTTTAGATAATTAGTGGCAGCGAGGTTTAGCTCCGAGGCAAGATTCGCATACTGCTTAACGAATTTGCGAGGTTTTCCCTCGTGTAAACCGGCGAAATCCGTCCACACCAAAATTTGACCATCACAGCCGGCGCCGGCGCCGATACCTATGGTCGGAATGCTTAGACGCTTGCTGATCTCACTGGCGAGTTCTGCGGGAACCAACTCTAGAACCACAGCGAATGCACCGGCCGCTTCCACCGCCAAGGCGTCTTGAATTAGCTTTTCCGCGTCTTCACCGCGTCCCTGAATTTTAAACCCACCAAGAGCGTTTACGCTTTGCGGGGTGAAGCCGATGTGACCCATCACCGGGATTCCGGCAGCCACAATTGCCGCGATTTGAGACTGACTGCGAGTGCCACCCTCAAGCTTCACGGCGGAAGCGTTGGTGCTCTTCATGACCCGAATCGAAACTGCCAGGGCATCCTCCGGGCCGGTCTCATAGCTTCCAAAAGGGAGATCAACTACGACCAAGGCTCGTTCGCTGGCACCGGCAACGGCTCGTCCGAAAGGAATCATCTCTTCCACGGTTACCGGCAGGGTCGATGTATATCCAAGAACGTTATCGGCAGCCGAGTCACCAACCAGAATCACATCGATGCCGGCGCGGTCAAAGATTCCGGCCGTCAGAGCGTCATAGGAGGTGAGGCAGGCAATCTTGCGACCCTGCTGCTTAAACTCAGCCAGGGAAGACGTGCGAACCTTTTTGGGTGTGAAATCGTTCACTAGCCACGCTTCCAAGCGTCGACTTCAATTTCAACCAGCATTTCCGAATTGATGAATTCAATTCCGGCCAGCATTGTGGCAGCCGGTCGAATCTCACCGAAGATTTTCCCGTGAGCTTCGCCTACCGCATCCATGTCGGAGGCATTGGCGAGGTAAACGCGGGTGCGAACCACATCGTTTAGCGAGTAACCAACTTGGGCTAAGGCCCCGGCGATTACTGTTTCAAGTGCAACCAAGGTTTGACCGTAGGCGTCACCCTTGTGCTGAAGCTCACCATCGACGGTGGCCGTGCTACCGGAGACATGAACGTAGTCACCGGCAACCACCGCGCGGGAATAACCGATTTTGGCTTCCCAAGGTCCGCCAGATGAAATCAAACGATCTGCTGCCATTTACTTATCCTTTGTATTTGTTTGTTATTGGAAGTCTGTGGTCTCGTCCAAAGGCCATGTCGGTAATTTTAGGTCCGATGGCACCCTGACGTCTCTTCCACTCTGCCCGATCAACCAGACCGACAACTTTTTCAACCGTAGTTGCGTCAAATCCGGAAGCAATTATCTCTGCAACGCCTCGACGCTTTTCAACGTACGCATCCAATATGGCGTCGAGCTCGGCGTAGTCTGGCAGCGAGTCCTGATCGGTTTGTCCTGGTCGAAGTTCTGCCGAAGGGGGTTTGCTAATTGAGTTTTCTGGAATTGGAGGAGTCTCACCGTTTTCCATGGCCCAGCTATTTCGCCAGCGTGCCAGCTGCCAAACCATCGTCTTTTGAACGTCCTTGATTGGTGCAAAACCGCCCACAGAATCACCGTAAATTGTGCTGTAGCCAACCGCGAGTTCGCTCTTGTTGCCGGTGGTGAGAGTTAGGTGCCCGGCCGAGTTACTCATTGCCATCAGAATCACTCCGCGCATTCGAGCCTGAAGGTTCTCGCTTGCCAAACCACTTAGTTCCAAATTTGCTTCGAAGGCTTGAACCATTGGTTCGATGGTCACGGTTTCGAAGTGGCAATCGATGTTGCCGGCCAGGATAGCGGCATCACCTTTTGAATGATCCGAAGAATACTTCGACGGCATGGAAACACCGAAGACATTATCTCCACCGATGGCGTCGGCGGCTATTGTTGCCACTACCGCTGAATCGATTCCACCGCTCAGACCTAGAACTACCGAACTGAAGCCATTCTTTTTCACATAGTCGCGAAGCCCCAGAACCAGAGCATTCCAAACTTGCCAGTTGTCATCGGCCTTAGTGTTCACGTGCTCGCTAACTAACGTTCCGGTGGTTCCGTCGAAATCAATCAGCACTATGTCTTCAGCAAATTGTTGCCCGCGGGCCACAAGCGAGCCGTTGGAGTTTACAAAAAGGCTATCGCCATCAAAAACCAAGTCGTCCTGGCCTCCGACGAGGTTCACATAGGCAACCGCAGTCTTTTGATTGTCGGCGAGTTTTCGAACCAAACCGAGACGTCGATCGTCTTTATCAATTTCGAAAGGAGAGCCATTCAAAACCAGTGTGAGTTGAGTTTTGTTTGCTGCAATTCGCGCCACAGGCCCGCCAGCTTGCCAAATATCTTCGCAGATGGCAATCGAAATTCTCACACCGAACAACTCGAAGTATCCGTCATCGTTGCCTGGCACGAAGTTACGGTATTCGTCGAAAACCGAGTAGTTCGGAAGGTGGTGTTTGCTGTAGGTGGCAATCACTTTGCCAAGGTGCAGCACATAGGCTGCGTTGTTAGCTATTGCCCAACCATTTGGCGCGGCTGCCTTACTAGGAGCTCCAACCACAACGGCAACTTCCCCGAGACCTTCTTGGTTCAGAGTTTTAGCCAGTTCGATCACTGCCTTTTCGGAGTCGGCCACGAAAGACTCGCGAGTAACCAAATCTTCGACCGGATAACCGGTAATCGACATTTCGCCAAACTGCACCAAATTGGCACCACCGGCGGCGGCTTTTCTCGTCAAATTCAAAATGCCAGCGACATTGCCCGAAAGGTCACCCACAACAGGGTTACTTTGAGCCATGGCTAGGCGAATAATAGGCATAACCACTAGCCTAGTAGTAGGCAATAAGAGAGGCAGTTCCAGTGGACAAACAGCGCGATTTCGTTCTCCGTACTATCGAGGAGCGTTCGGTTAAATTTGTACGACTCTGGTTCACCGACGTGGCCGGAACTTTGAAGTCGGTAGCCATTGCACCAGCCGAGGTGGAAGGCGCCTTCAACGAGGGCCTAGGCTTCGACGGAAGTGCCATTGAGGGTCTAGCCCGTACCTACGAAGCCGACATGCTGGCCATGCCGGACCCTTCAACTTTTCAAATATTGCCTTGGCGGGGAGAGATTGATCCAACCGCTCGCATGTTCTGCGATATCCAAACCCCAGACGGTCAACCGGCTGCTGCTGACCCTAGAAACGTGCTCCGCCGTGCGCTGAGCAAGGCCAGCGACATGGGTTTCACCTTCTACATTCACCCCGAGATTGAGTTTTACCTTCTCAAGTCTTCGCAGCT
>CAIJWY010000170.1 GCA_903824455.1 uncultured Micrococcales bacterium | reverse complement strand
GACTTGCTCACTGCGTCAGCAACAGTTTTGCGCGATAACGGTTTTGGTGTTGCCGTGGCTTTCGCCGAAGATATCTACTACACCTATCTGAACCCGGCCAAGGTAGGCGGGGAACCAACGGCTGATCCGAATGGCGACATCATGGGCGCTCTGCCTAAGTTGAATATTTTGACCGACGCCGCAGTTGCCAACAATAGTGCTTGGGGCGTGGCTCGAATCCCTAATAAAGTTCCTGATCGCTTAAGTTCCCCGGTGGTGCCAGTTGATGGCGAGGGGGAGTGGACAGCTACCAAGATTCAGGTCAATGGCAATACCGCGATTTGGATCGCCCAAATTCGCCCTGACGATGTGCACACCAGCTATTGGGCTACCGTTACTTGGTTTGATCCAAAGCTGCTCGCTTTTGCGCAGGTGCCCGGAACGAAGGTACCCGAGTTCACCGACCTTCCAGATCGCACCGGCCAGGTTCCAAGTAACTTGAAACCCTTTTATGTTGCCGGATTGAATGGTGGATTCCTCATGCGTGATAGTCGGGGAGGTTATCAGTTAGGCGACAAGGTTTACCAGCGATTGGTGAAGGGCAAGGCGTCTCTAGTCACTTATAACGACGGTTCTTTCGACGTTGTTAAGTGGGGCCGCGATTTTGTGGGAGACGATATTCAGTCGGTGCGTCAGAACATGGAGCTAATTGTTGATGGTGGTGTGAGCCAGGTTGAAAGCGAAGACCAGTCGAAGTGGGGATGGGCTTGGCAGGGTGTTGGGTCTGGAAAAAACCTGGTTTGGCGCAGCGCGATAGGTATTCGAGCCGACGGCTCCATGGTTTATGTGATTGGCGATGCAATGAGCGCTAAGTCGCTCGGTGATGTGTTGGTTCGAGCCGGGGCCAGGAGAGCCATTTTGCTAGACATGAATTCGGCGTACGCCAACGGATTTTTGTATGGGCCCTATAAAGGTGGACGCAAGATTGACTCGGCGAGCACCAGATCTCCGGAACGCTTTTGGATTCCAAGTGAACGCGACTTCATTGCGGTTTATGCCAAGTCTCCAGCCGCGAAGGCGGATTAGCTACAGGGGGCTAGTTGCGCCACTCGCTGAGGGGTAACTCCCAATAGAACGGCGATGTCGCGCATGGTTAGGCCCTGTTCACGCATCTGTTTGACCACATCGCGAATTTCTTGCGAGGCTTCTTCTTGAAGTTTGGCTGCCTGTTTCATCTTTTCTTGAGCCGACTCCATGTCGCAGATTAGTCCTGGCATGCTGGCGATTACTTTGATTACTACCTCACAGTTATCTGTAGCACCGTAGTTTTTGGCGGCCTCTTTAACCATTGCTACCACTTTGTCGAGTCGCTTAGCGCTGAGCTGGAGATTCTTAAATTCGGGAACTTCAACGGACCAGCCGTCGGCTTCGCGTTCGCACAGTGCTTTGACTTCCATGCGACACTCCGATCATTTAGTAAAGAGGCACTTGACTTATTTAGTAAAGCCGTGCTTTACTTACAAGCGTAAACCTCAAACTTAAGAAATACAAGGAAAGAGAATCATGTATATCGTTCTACAAATCATCGGTTGGGCACTAGTCGTGCCACTAGTTCTAGGTCTTGGAAAGGCCGGTCTTTGGAAGCTGACTTCGCCAATCGATGCCCTTGCTGCAGCCGGCCTAGCCTGGGTCAAAGAAATTCCAACATTCCTAGTTCGACTTGTCGCGCTGCTTGAAATACTTGGAGTTGCTGGCATCATTCTGGCTCCAGCTGCTAGCCAATTTCTAGGCTTCACCTGGGCTGCCATCTGGGGTGTTCTTGCCGCAGCTGGGCTTGCACTCACCATGCTGGTAGCAGCAATCATGCACGTCGCACGTGGTGAATTCAAGCACGCGTGGATTCCTATTGTGAGCCTTTTTGTAATCTCGGCAGCACTAACCGCAGTTCTAATCGCACTGCCAAGCGTCAACTAAACCTTAGCGAAATCGGTCCTGGTGGCTGCCCTCTCAAGGGTGGTCATCAGGGCCTTTCCAGTTAAGGTGATCAAAAGTACCGTGGTAATCGCACGCCCGGTGTCCCAGATGAGACCTCCGGAAACCAATTCAAACTGAATAAAGCGAGACACATTCTCGGCTAGCGAACCGCCTTCGATAAATGACAGAGACGTGTTTGGACCAACGAAAAGCGGCCAGGTCCACGCGGTCATGAAGATGCCGTAAAAGTAAGACGAAATCACGGCATAAATCGAAAGAAAGGTGAGCCGGAGTTTCGTTGAAGAAACTTTTGGAACAACGCCGGCACCGAATCCAACTAGAGCCGCGGCGATCATCTGGAATGGGAGCCAAGGACCAACCCCGCCGCTCATCAAGGCGCTCGACAGAATGCTAATGAATCCGAGAAGTAGCCCAAAGCGTGATCCGAAAACATAGCCAGCGATGATGATGAGAGCAAAAGCCGTTTCCATCCCGGCAATTCCAGCTCCCATCAGACGTACCACCGAATTTACAGCGGCCAGTACACCCAAAAGGGCGACTCTTCGACTATCGAACATCGGAAATCACCCCGCCCGAAATGTTCTGCAAGCGAGTTGCGATGGCATCGGCGAAGCCAACATCGTGGGTTGCCACCAAAACTTCAACTCCACTGGCTGAAACCCGATTCAGGAGTTCGACCAACGCTTGCCGAGCCGGCAGATCGAAGCCAAGAGTTGGTTCGTCAAGCATGAGCAGCTTGGTGGTTTTCGCCAGTTGCAAACTAATGGCTAGAGCTAGCTTCTGCCCATGTGAGAGATCTCTCGGGTTTTGCCCCTGGTCGAACTCTCCCAGAAGGCTCTCGAGTATTTTCGCAGTCGTCCCCGCAACTTGTTGCGCGTCCAAGTCTCCTTGCGTTAGTTCCTCACCAACCGTATTTAGAAACAGCAGGTCGCTGGCGGGTTGAGGAACAAGTGCTCCGCTGGTCTCGGCCAGCTTTCGAAGATGAGTTGTTTTGCCAGAACCGTTGGCACCCATAAGGACCGTGATGAGTCCTTTGTTATGCGGAGGTCTTTTGAGCGAGGAAAACTTTGGCGACCCTGGCTTGATCTGACCACCCTCCAACGTGAAGGAATCATCAACGATGTCTGCCAAAAGATCGATTCGATGTTCGGCAATCAAAATCGTGATCCCCAGCTGTTTCAAGGAAGAAAGAAGTTTTCTAAGAAGGTCTGAGCCCGACCGGTCAAGCGCGGAAAACGGCTCATCGAG
>CAIJWY010000169.1 GCA_903824455.1 uncultured Micrococcales bacterium | reverse complement strand
GGTTCGCGCCGATGACATTATTTCCGCAAACCGCATTGATGTTGAACGCGGAATTGAGAAGGAAATCGGTGACGGTCTAATCGACCGCCTGATGCTCAATCAGGAACGAATCACTTCTTTAGCCAACGCCATTTCCCAGGTGGTCACGCTGCACGACCCAGTGGGAGAAATCGTTCGCAGTTCAACACTTCCAAACGGTTTGAAACTATCCGAGGTGCGCGTTCCTTTTGGTGTCATCGGAGCCATCTACGAGGCACGCCCAAACGTCACCGTTGACCTAACTGCACTGGCCATCAAAACCGGCAACGCCATCGTGCTTCGCGGCGGAACCGCTGCCGAAAACACCAACCGAGTGTTGGTAAAACTTCTTCAAGATGCCCTAGAACAGGCTGGGCTGCCTCGCGACGCAGTTCAAACCGTAGACGATTACGGCCGAGAGGGAGCAAGTGCCATGATGCAGGCTCGCGGCCTAATCGACGTATTGATCCCGAGAGGATCCGCCAATCTGATTCAGACGGTGGTCGAAGAGTCAAAGGTTCCAGTAATTGAAACCGGCGCTGGTGTAACTCACATTTTCCTCGATGAAACTGCCCGCGAAGACTGGGCCATTCCAATTGTGTTCAATTCAAAGACCCAGCGGGTTAGTGTTTGTAATTCCCTGGAAACCCTTTTGGTTCACGAAGCAATTGCCGAGCAAATGCTTCCAAAGATCTTCGCCAAGCTTGCCGAGAAGAGCGTGATCCTTCACGGCGACGAAGCGGTTGCCAAGATTGAGCCAAGCGTGATTCCTGCGACCGAAGCCGACTGGGCCACCGAGTATTTGGCTCAAGAGCTTTCGGTAAAGGTGGTCAAAAACCTCGATGAGGCGATCGACCACATCAACAAATACTCCACGCATCACACCGAATCGATCATCACCGAAAACATGGAAAACGCAGAGCGATTCCTAGCTGAAGTTGATTCGGCCACGGTGATTGTGAACGCTTCAACTAGATTTACCGATGGCGGGGAATTTGGTTTCGGCGCGGAAGTTGGTATTTCCACCCAAAAGCTTCACGCTCGAGGTCCTATGGGCTTGCAGGAATTGACCAGCACTAAGTGGCTGATTCGTGGCGATGGTCAGATTCGCGCCTAAACTAGTACCAGCCGGCAAACAGGAGATCAAATGCAGCACCTAGCTGAAGCAGCAACCAAGTTCGTAGCCCCATTCCCAGTAGTAATCTACGGTGTAATCGCTATGGCTCTATTCGTGCTACTCGGTCTGGTTACCTGGTCTTACCGCGATGTTGCAAACCGTCGTGAGCACAAGTCTTCGAAGTCGAAAGGTCACCACTAAGTCGCAATTCGCGACCGGTGCATACCCATGACACGTTTGGGAGTGATGGGTGGAACCTTCGACCCAATTCACCACGGCCACTTAGTAGCAGCCAGCGAAGTTGCCTCTGCGTTCAACCTTGATGGGGTTCTCTTCGTTCCAACCGGTGAACCTTGGCAAAAGATTGCTGTCACCGATGGCGAACACCGCTACCTAATGTCGGTCATTGCCACCGCCTCGAACCCGCGGTTCACCGTGAGCCGAGTCGACATCGACCGTGACGGACCAACCTACACAATTGACACCCTAAAAGACGTGGCCGCCGCTTTCCCAGAAGCCGAACTTTTCTTTATCACCGGCGCGGATGCCATCAAGCAGATCTTGGAATGGAAAGACGTTGACCAGATTTGGTCTTTGGCACATTTCGTTGCGGTTACCCGTCCCGGTCACCTTCTTGAATTACCAGAGGCTCCAAAGGGCGCGATCAGCGTTTTGGAAATTCCAGCTCTTGCCATTTCGTCGACGGATGTTCGTGCTCGAGTAGCCAAGGGCGACCCGGTTTGGTATTTGGTACCCGACGGCGTGGTTCAATATATCGGTAAGCACAATCTCTATCAGGTGAGTAAATGACCAACGACTCCGATTTCGAACTCTGGGCTGCCATGATGGCAGACGATGAGCCAGTCGTACCCGTCGCCGTTGCAACCGTCCCGGTTTCGCCCGTTACTCCGGAACCAGTCATCGCGACACCGGTAGCCGAGATTGTTGAAGAGGTTCCTGTCGTTGAATCAGCGGCTCCGCAAGTAATCGAAATTCAGCCAATTGATGAAGACACCCTAGGGTTCAGTGATCTTGCCAAGTCAACGATTTCTGAACCTGCTTCTCGTTCGGCCGAATTCTTCCCAGCGGTAGAAGATCTGGATAGCGATGAAGAGCTTGATTTTCCGACCGCACTATTTAAAGAACCTCAGACCAATTCGATTACCATTGCGCAGGTGCCTGACGCACTTACCAACGACATCGTTACCGAATCTGGTGAGACTCTGAAAACCGGTGCAATAGACCTGCCACTTCTAAACAACACCGGGAGTATCCCAATCATCACTGTTGTTCCAGAAACCATCGATGAAGCGGCCATGAATGCCGACATGGGTGATCCAACCACCGCTGGCATTCCACCGATTCGAGCCGGTTCGGTAATGAACTCGAGCGCCAAAGTTGGCGTGCTCCCGATTAAGAACCGTCGCAGCGAAGGACAGGTAATCCTTTTAGCAACATCTTCAATTCTGTTAGTAACACTTGGCGCCGGTGTCTTGGCGCTGTACATGCTCGAAATCATCAGTTAATCGAAAAAGGAATATGACCGCCACATTAGAAGCAATCAAAATCACCAATCTCGCAGCACAGGCAGCAGCCGACAAACTTGGTGAGAACCTAGTGGCCATAGACGTAACCTCGGTTACTCCGCTCAACGACATCTATCTCTGGGTTTCCGCTAAAAACGAGCGCCAGGTTTCGGCGATTGCCGATGGGATTGAAGAGAAGCTTCACGAGAGTGGAATCGAAGCAAGGCGTCGCGAGGGTAAAACCACAAGTCGCTGGATCTTGCTCGACTTCGGCGATCTTGCGGTTCACGTTATGCATGAGGAAGAACGTCTTTACTACACCCACGAGCGCCTGTTTGGTAACTGCCCAACCGTTAAACTCGAAGCAACCAAGTAGCGATTTATAGTAAAGTAGAAAAGTTGCCTAGGCAACTGCCACGGGCCTGTGGCGCAGCTGGTAGCGCACCTGCATGGCATGCAGGGGGTCAGGGGTTCAAATCCCCTCAGGTCCACAACATGAAAAAGCCACTCAGACGAGTGGCTTTTTTCTTTTCAAAACTTAGACTGAATGAATGACCTACCGCGGATACTCCAGAGAACAAATTGCTGCCTTTATTGACCACACGGTTTTGAAGCCGGCGGCTTCTTCTGATGAGATCCGTACCGCAGTTGCTACTGCGATTGCGTCGAAGTGCGCTGCGGTGTGTTTCCGCCCTTCCGACATGGTTTTAGCAAGGGAATTGCTGGGAGACTCTTCGGTTGGTTTGGCAACGGTGGTCGGCTTTCCCCATGGAACCAACGATTTGTTCGTGAAGGCTTTTGAGACCTCACTGGCGGTCTCTCAGGGTGCCAGTGAAATCGACATGGTAATTCACATCGGCCATCTCATTGAGGGTCGAGACGATTTAGTTTTGGCCGACATTCGGGCTGTGGTTGATGCCGCCGATGGCGCCCTGGTGAAGGTTATCCTCGAGACATCTGAACTTAGCGACGAACAGATTGTGCGGGGCTGTGAGCTCTCGCGTGATGCTGGTGCGGGTTATGTGAAGACTTCCACCGGCTTTGCCAGCGGTGGAGCCACTGTTCACACCGTTTCGCTGATGGCTAAGACCGTTCCGGGACTCGGAGTTAAGGCTTCTGGCGGAGTTCGCACCTTGGATCAGCTAATCGACATGGTCGAGGCTGGTGCCACTCGGGTTGGGGCTTCAGGCACCTTGGCTATTTTGGCTGAGTTCGACGCCAAGGCCTAACCGGCTTTTTGCTCATTCAGCCACTGATTCCAGAGGGTTTTCAAATCCCAGGCATTTTCTGCCATGAGAGACACCCCGTTCACGCCGGTGCGTCTGGTTTTGCCGGAGATCAGCAGTAGTCGAGTGTTAAAGAGAATATGGCTTGACCTGGCCTGAGCCTCATCGAAGAACGTGGCGTCGGCGCAGCCGTGGCCGTCGTCGAGACTAACAAACACGACTCTTTTACCAGATCGCATCGGGGGAGTTTGGGTGGCAACTCTAATCCCGGCAATAAGCACCTCCGACTTATTTCGTAAACCAACCAACTCACTTGAGTTCACCACACCCATGGCATCTAACATCGGACGAAACTGTTCGAGCTGATGCTCGGTCACGTCCATTTTTAGAATCGAAAGTTCTGCCTCGAGTTTTTCCTCTCGAGTGAGATCTTCGGTGTGCTGGAGATACTCTTTGAGTTCAAAATCGAATGAGAACTGGTTCGGGTCATCCTTGGGGCGCGCCTTCAGTAAGTTCAATTCTTTGACGCGCTGCATGATGTCGCCGCGGTTGTGGCCGGAAACCCTGGCCAGCTCATCGAGCGCCCCAACCAGAGCCAGGTTTTGTAAGGTTCTTCGGCTCGGTTTGGCGCGCATGTAGAAATCGGCAATATCTTGAAAAGGTTGTTCGTCGATGATTCTTTGAACCTCTGGTTCGGTGATCGCCTTCACATCGGTGAGCGCCATACGCACGCCGTAGACTGGCTCGTTCGGGTCGGTAGTAATCTTCGGTGCTGGTTGCACCAAAAACTCGTTGGTGGACTGATTGACGTCGATTGGAAGCACCTTCACGCCCAGCCTTCTCGCTTCGGAGAGTAACAGCCGACGAGGATACATTCCAGGGTCGTGAGTTAGTAAACCAGCTAGGAATTCGGTGGGGTGGTGAGTCTTGAGCCACGCGCTCTGATAAGTGGGTAGAGCGAAGGCGGCTCCGTGGGCCTTGCAGAAACCGAAACTCGAGAAGCTGGCCAAAATAGTCCAAACCTTGGCGATGGTTTCGTTGTCGTAGCCGCGGATGTTGGCCTGAGTTTTGAAGAAGCGTTCCACGCTCTGAGCTACTCTCGGGTTTTCCAAACTGCGACGGAATTCGTCGGCTTTGGCAAGCCCGCAGCCAGTCATCTTGTCGAAGATGCGAAGCACGTGTTCGTGAAAGATAACCACGCCAAAGGTTTCCTGCAAGATCGGCTTCAAATCGGGGTGAAGATATTCGGCTTTGGCAAAACCGTGACGACCGTCGAGATAGGGAGCAATCATGTTGCCCTTCATCGGGCCCGGACGAAACAGCGAAATCTGAATCGTCAAATCGTTGAATTCGGTTGGTTGATGCTTTCCGGTTAGTTCCCGCTGACCTGGGCTTTCAATCTGGAAGATGCCGAGAGTGTTGGTGGTTCGAATCAGTTCGAAAGTTTTCTCGTCATCTTTCGGAATGTCGTCTAGTTCAACTTGAATGTTCTTGGTTTTTTGGATCTCTCGAACCGCGTAGGCCATGGCGCTCTGCATGCGCACCCCGAGCACATCGAGTTTGAGCATTCCCATCGGGTCCATGTCGTCTTTGTCGTATTGACTCATCGGTAGACCCATCCCGCTGGTTTCCACCGGGGTTAGATTCAGTAGATTTCCATCGCCAAGGATGACCCCGCAGGGATGCATCGAAATGTGACGGGGGAGTCGGTCTAGTCGTTCGGTGATGTCTACCAAAAGATTCATCTTCCGGTCGGATTCGAGTGCTGCACTGAGCTTCGACAATTCCGGTTTGGTTTCGGTGGCGGCACGAAAGCTTCTGGCACTAAACCGCCACATGTTTTTGGCGATTTCATCGATTTCGTCATCTTCTAAACCGAGCGCTAAGCCAGAGTCGCGCATGGCCCCGCGACCGCGATAGGTTGACTGCATCGAAAGCAGGGTGACCCGCTGGGCTCCGTAGCGCTTAAAAATTGCCCGATAGATATCGTGGCGTCTGGCCGATTCCACATCGATATCGATATCGGGAAGGCTGGAGCGCTCGGTGGAGAGAAAACGTTCAAACAATAGGTTGTGTTCCATTGGATCAACCCCGCTGATGCCAAGCAGGTAGTTGGTGAGTGAACCAGCGCCGGAGCCTCTGGCAGCGATTCGAATACTCATGTCGCGAATCATTTGGGCAACGTCGGCAACGGTTAGAAAATACGTGGCAAAGCCAAGCTGGTTGATGGTGATTAGTTCTTTACTCAGTCGATGTTTTACGTCGAGCAGTTGTTTCTCTTTGATGTGCGGGTAACGCCAGTCAATGGCCGCGTGAGCTTTTTGCCACAGCACTTCAAACGGATTTCCGTCGATTCCCAACAGCGCCTTTTCTGGAGTCTTGGGCTTACCCCAGCCACAATCCTTCTCTGGGTTCAGTTCGCACTTCTGAGCCAATAATTCGGTGGTATCGAGCAGTTTTTTGGCTCGTGATCGGTCTTCGGTTATTTCCAACGCTAGCTCTCGCATTTGCTTGGCCGGCTTCAACCAGGCTTGAGCGTTTGGTTGTGGCTCGAATTTCCCGAGCGGCTCAAGAAATCTTGCCGAATCTAGAACATCGGCGGTTAGAGCATCGTCTGGTTCAAGGTAACGCACGGCGTTGGTGAGAATTGCCGGAATACCTAGGTTGTCGGCCAGAGCCAGCATTCGTCTGGTCTGGGTGAGTGAATAGGGTGAGCCGGGCTCGGTTAGGTGTGTTGCCAGTTCAATCGCCAAGGCGCCTTTACCGGGCAAGGCCTTTATCCACTGAACCAAAATACCGGCCGCGTCACTGCGGTTTTCGGTGAGAATGGCCCTACCCAGGTTGCTATCGGGGCCGAGTAACACGGTGGCCACGGTCAGCCCGTCGCGGTCAATGTGTTTAGCCAGAGCGCTCAACCGAATTCCAGCCTCTTTGCGCTTCGTGGTGTTGGCTGCCGAAACCAACCGACATAGCGCCGCCCAGCCGATTCCGCCGTCGCCCCCGTGAGCCAGGATCACGCAGCGAGCGAGTTTTTCATCGGTTTCGCTAAGTACGTTCAGGCTCACCCCGACAATCGGTTTCAATCCGAGTTTCAGGCAGGCTCCGATATGCTTCACTGCCCCGTAGAGCCCGTTGCGATCGGTTATTGCCAGAGCTCGCTCGGCCCTAACCGCGGTGGCTTCAGCAAGCAGCTCCGGTCTGGTAACACCGAAATGGCCAGAGAACGCCGAGGCCACGTTTAGGTGCGTGAAGGTCATGGGTAGACCAGAACGAGGCGCCAATCATCTTTACCTACCGCGTGCAGTAGTTCATATTGCTGGCAAGTCTTCGACAGTAGATCAGAGGCCATGAGCCGCC
>CAIJWY010000168.1 GCA_903824455.1 uncultured Micrococcales bacterium | reverse complement strand
GAAAGGTGTTTTTCATAACTAGACCTAATGTGAGCGTCCTGAATTTCAACCAGTATTGGAACAGCGGCTCGAACAGCGGCAACCTGACCTTCGCGACTGGCCAAATCAAACTTGGAGATAGACCGCTCGATTGCAAACTCGATCAATGGGCGTTTCGCCGCAATCATTTCAACGATTGCAGTATCACCGCGCTCTTTGCGTAAATCGCAAGGATCTAGCCCTTCGGGTCCGATGGCAATGAAAGTTAGCGCATTGAACTTTTGCGCGGAAGCGAAAGCCCTCATGGCCGCCTTTTGTCCAGCTTCATCAGGGTCGAAATTGAAAATAACCTCGGCTGGCTTCGCGGCATCTGCCACCAAGATTCGGTTGAGAATCTTGATGTGGTCGTCTCCAAAGGCAGTTCCGCATGTCGCTACGGCAGTAGTGATTCCAGCAAGGTGGCAGGCCATCACATCGGTATAGCCTTCAACAACTACAACTCGTTGCGTCTTGGAAATCTCTCGCTTCGCCAAATCAATTCCATAGAGCACGCTTGACTTGTGATAGACCGGCGTTTCGCTGGTGTTCAAATATTTCGGGCCCTGATCGTCTTCAAAGATCTTTCTCGCGCCAAAACCAATAACAGCGTTTGTGCTATCCCGAATCGGCCAAATCAGTCGGCCGCGAAAGCGATCGTAAGCGCCCTTTTCCTTTTTACTGGCAAGAGCTGCTGTTACCAGCTCATCTTCGGAAAAACCCAGAGTCTTCAAGTGGTCGGTAAGCGCCGACCAACCTTTGGGAGCCCAACCAACACCGAAGTGGGTAGCCGCGGCCTGATCGAAACCTCGCCCTTGCAAGAACTGACGCCCCGGCTCGGCTTCAGCATCGGCAAGACGCTCGGCGAAGAACTTGGCGGCAAAAGAGTTTGCCTCTAGCACCCTGGCGCGAATGGCGTGGTTCGGATTAGTTTCCCCGCCCTCTTCATAATTGAGCGTGTAGCCAACGCGGGTTGCGAGCTTTTCCACGGCTTCAACGAAATTTAGAGAATCAATTCGATTTAGGAATTGGAATAGATTTCCACCCTCACCGCAGCCAAAACAATGCCAGAGATTCTTTGTGGCCGAAACCCCAAATGATGGTGACTTCTCCCCATGGAATGGGCAGAGTCCTTTGAATTCTCCATTACCGGCTGCCTTTAGTGCCACGTAGTCGCCAACCACATCGACGATTGAAACCCGAGAAAGAACTTCGTCGATATCGGATTGCGGAATCCTCTTCGCCATTAGCGGACACCCCCGGTTAGTCGCTGATGCAAATTTATCGCCGCCTGGTCTGTGAGACAGGCAACCTGATCCACGATGGTGCGGTGTTTTGCGGTTTCGTCGGTGGCCTTAGACCAAGCCACAGTGCAATAACTATCAAGTTCTTTGCCGTTATTAGCCAGCAGAGAATCCGCCAATTCGATGAGAATTTCACGTTGACGCTCATAAAAGGGGCGACGTGATTCGTGTGACATCAAAAACGATGAAACCAACCCTTTGAGAACTGCAATCTCGGATTCAACCTCGGCTGGAACAATCACGTTGGCTCGGTAGCGAGTTAAGAGACCGGAGTATTCATTTACTGTGGCGTCTACAGTTCTCGAAACGAAGGAACCGATTAGAGCGCTGGTGAGGTTTTTCAAATCGCCATGAGCGTGATCACTGCCGTCGAAGGCCACTAACCAACCATCTAGCGCTTGAAGTCTAAAGAGCGCGCTATCGAGCTCAGCCGCAGTTTGAGCGGATCCGGCCCACACCAGCATGTCTGCTATTAGTTGTTTGCGGAACTCTGGACGGCTAATCTCATCCAAGCTGATGAAACCCTCAACGATGGCATCTTCATAATCGTGAACCGAATATGCCACGTCGTCGGCGAAGTCCATTACCTGAGCCTCGATGCTCTTGTGCCGATCGGGTGCGCCAATGCGAAGCCATTCAAAAACCGGAAGGTCATCTTCGTAAACCCCAAATTTGCTGGACCTCGCTCCCCCGCCATCATCAAAAACGGCTTCGTTTCGAGACCAAGGATATTTACAGGCTGCGTCTAGTGAGGCGCGGGTGAGATTTAGGCCGAATGATGATCCATCTTCGGAGAAGACTTTCGGTTCGATTCTTGTGAGTAAGCGCAGGGTTTGGGCATTTCCCTCGAAGCCACCAAACTGCTCTGACCAATCGTTTAGTGCCTTTTCGCCGTTATGCCCGAAAGGCGGGTGACCGAGATCGTGTGCCAGGCAGGCCATGTCTACCAGGTCGGGGTCAATTCCCAACGTAAGGGCCATTTCTCGCCCAATTTGAGCCACCTCTAGTGAATGAGTAAGGCGGGTTCGTGCAAAATCGCCCGAGGCAGGCGACAATACCTGAGTTTTAGCCCCTAGCCTGCGAAGTGCCGAAGAGTGCAGAACGCGTGCACGATCACGACCAAATTCGTTTCGTCGCTGGGTTCCGCTGCGACCTTCGATGAGCATGCGCTCTTCGTCGACCAGCCCATAACCGATTGGGGGAAGACTAACCACCAGACACCCCAATCTCGGCTTCCAGCAGCTCTTTACTGGCCTTAGAGTCAAGTGTGCGTGAGTTCAACCAGTTCTCAGGCAATGAGCATACTTTTGCACTTCCCAAGCGGCCACGAGGCCCCTCGGCCTCTTCACCAGGGTAAGGCGCGTCAAAGTCTAGGGTTGCCAGAATTTCATCCATGTGAGCCAGAGACTGTACCTGAGCCAAAGCAGCTCTAAATTCTCCGCCAACCGGGTATCCCTTGAAGTACCAGGCAACGTGTTTTCTTATGTCGCGACAGGCGTGAGCCTCGTTTTCGAAGAATTCAACTAAAAGTTCGGCATGACGCTTGAAAGCAAGACCAACTTCTCCAAGTGATGGCTGAATCGGTTGAATGGCTGCCTGAGAGTTTGGGTCCCTCTGATATTCGTCGAATGCCGCCTGGAGGTCTCCAAACAGCCATGGACGACCAAGACAACCGCGACCCACCACAACGCCGTCTACGCCGGTCTCACGCATCATTCGAACCGCATCAGCAGCCGACCAGATGTCGCCGTTTCCTAAAACCTGCACATCTGGAAGAGCCTCTCGAAGCGTGGCAATCGAACCCCAGTCGGCGTTCCCAGAGTAATAGTCGCTGGCGGTACGAGCGTGCAGTGCTATGGCGGTTACCCCGGCATCTCTGGCCGCCTTACCCGCGTCTAGGTAAGTTAAATGTTCGGCGTCGATACCCTTGCGCATTTTCACGGTCAGCGGAACTGCTCCCGCCGCCTTTACGGCGGAGTTCACAATGGCACTAAACAGGTCTGACTTCCAAGGAAGCGCCGCTCCCCCACCCTTGCGTGTAACTTTTGGAACTGGACAGCCAAAATTTAGATCGATGTGATCGGCCAGATCTTCGGCGACCAGCATGGTCACGGCCTCCGCGATGGTCTTTGGATCGACGCCGTAAAGTTGCACAGACCGTATGTCTTCACTTTCGTGGTGACCCACCAAACGTAAAGACTCCTCGGTGCGCTCTACCAGAGCTCGAGACGTGACCATTTCAGACACGAACAGGCCGCCGCCAAACTCTCGGCAAAGCCTACGAAAAGCGGTGTTGGTGATTCCAGCCATAGGCGCGAGCACAACGGGAGTTGCAATGGCAAGATTCCCGTAGGTGAGTGCTGGCTTTTGGCTGACCTGAGTCACTGTTATCCGAGCAACTTCTCTGCCAAATATCCCCGCAACTTGTCGAGGGATACTCGTTCTTGCTTCATTGAGTCACGTTCGCGCACAGTTACGGCTTGATCTTCTAGCGTTTCGAAGTCAACCGTGATACAGAACGGGGTTCCGATTTCATCTTGGCGACGGTAGCGACGTCCGATGGCTCCGGAGTCGTCGAAATCGATGTTCCAGTAGCCGCGAAGTTCCTGAGCTAGGTTTCTGGCAACCGGCGATAACTCGTCGTTGCGACTTAGCGGAAGAACGGCTGCCTTTATCGGAGCCAGGCGGTAGTCGAGACGCAGAACTGTGCGCACATCAACACCACCCTTGGTGTTTGGAGCTTCATCCTCGTGATAGGCATCGACCAAGAAAGCCATCAAAGATCTGGTGAGACCGGCCGCAGGCTCAATTACATAAGGTGTCCAGCGCTCGTTCTTGTTCTGATCGAAGTAGCTGAGATCGGCACCAGATTCGCGCGAGTGAGTGGTTAGATCGAAGTCGGTGCGGTTGGCGATACCTTCTAGTTCGCCAAACTCACTGCCTGCGAAGCCGAACTTGTACTCGATGTCTACGGTTCGCTTGGAGTAGTGAGAAAGCTTCTCTTTGGCATGCTCGTAAAGTCTGAGGTTATCGGGGTTAATACCCAGATCGGTGTACCAGTTCATCCGCTGCTCGATCCAGTAGTCGTGCCACTGTTCATCGGTGCCTGGCTCCACGAAAAATTCCATTTCCATTTGCTCGAACTCGCGAGTTCGAAAGATGAAGTTTCCAGGTGTGATTTCGTTTCGGAACGACTTCCCAATCTGGCCAATGCCAAAAGGAGGCTTCATTCTCGAGGCGCCAAGAACATTGGCAAAGTTCACAAAGATACCCTGCGCGGTTTCCGGACGGAGGTAGTGCAGGCCTTCTTCGGCCGCGACTGGGCCAAGAAAAGTCTGTAGCAGACCGTTGAACGCTTTTGGCTCAGTCCAGGAATCCTTTACGCCACAGCTCGGGCAAGCGATGTCGGCCATGCTCGAAGGCTGGCGACCCTTTTTCTCGGCAAACGCTTCCTCCAAATGGTCCTGACGGAAACGTTTGTGGCAACCGGTGCATTCGATTAGCGGGTCTGAAAACTCACGAACGTGTCCAGACGCCTCCCAAACCGCTCGGGGAAGAATTACCGAGGAATCTAAGCCAACAACGTCTTCGCGACTTTGAACCATGGTTCTCCACCACTGCTTCTTGATGTTCTCTTTGAGTTCAACACCAAGTGGTCCGTAGTCCCACGCGGAACGACTGCCGCCGTAAATCTCTCCAGCTTGAAAAACAAATCCTCGACGCTTGGCGAGGGAAATTACCGAATCTAGACGGTTTGGGGTGGCCACTTGAACTCCAGGTTTCTATCGATCTACTGGATGCAAACCGATGTGTGTGAAGACTCAATTCTACTTAGATGAAGAGACTTTTGGGCTGTCGACTGCTTTACCGAAACGTCTCGAACGATTGCCAAAATCAGTAATCGCCTGCCAAAGATTTTCGCGACGGAAGTCGGGCCAAAGGGTTTCATCGAAAGCGAACTCGGCATACGCCGACTGCCAGAGAAGGAAATTCGAAGTTCGCTGTTCGCCGGACGACCTTATGAACAAATCAACGTCTGGAATCTCACTCGTTTGCAGATATTTTTGCACCGATTTTTCAGTGATACTTCCGGCTCGAAGCTTTCCTTCGACAACATCTTGAGTGATTTGATTTATGGCGTCGACCAACTCGATGCGGCCACCGTAATTAACACACATTGTTAGCGTTAGCATCTTGTTCTTAGCGGTTAACTTCTCGGCATCCTGAAGTTCTTGAATAACACTGGCCCATAACTTCGGACGACGACCGGCCCATCGGATCCGAACACCCCAGCCGTTTAGAGTATCGCGGCGGCGTTGCAGAACCTCGCGATTAAAGCCCATCAGGAATCGAACTTCCTCGGGAGATCGCTTCCAGTTCTCGGTTGAGAAAGCGTAGACGGAAAGAAACTTCACGCCCGCTTCGATTGCCCCTTCAACCACGTCTAGCAAAGCGGCTTCCCCGGCCTTGTGACCTTCAACCCGAGTGAGACCTCGCTCATTTGCCCAGCGGCCGTTTCCATCCATCACGATGGCTACGTGTGCAGGCACTTTTGAGAATTTAGGTACGTTCGACATGTTGTAGTGATTTTAGTCCTCGTTCGATGTGCCATTGCGAATAAGCCGCCACAACACCGGATGCCGACGCCCTAGCGTTGAGGTCGGTCTGATCGGCATACTCCCAATCACCGGCCAAGAGTGCCCCTAGGAGTTTGGCGCTGGCTTCGTCTAGCTTCACGGAACCGGGGATTCGACAATCAGAACAAACCATGCCTCCGGCTTGGAGAACAAAATCCCTGTGAATTCCTGGCTTGCCACATCTAGCGCAGTCTGTGAAGTTCGGAGCCCAACCGGCCACCGAAAGTGCTCTCAGTAGATAGGAATCGAGAATCAAACTGGAGTCGTGATCTTTGTTGGCCAGAGCCCGAAGCCCTCCCACCAGAAGCAGATACTGCTGCGGTGAACTATCGCCACCGGCAAGCTTCTCGGCAGTTTCCACCATTGCCGTGGCCGCCGTAAAAGCGGGGTAATCCTCGATGATCTGCCCGCCGTAAGCGTTTAGGGTCTCAACCTGGTTTACGGTATCTAGATTTCTTCCCTCGTGAAGTTGAATATCGACCACCATGAACGGCTCAAGTCTGGAGCCGAACTTTGAAGTGGTTCTTCGAACCCCTTTGGCAACGGCGCGAATTAGGCCGTGATAGCGCGAGAGCATGGTCACGATTCGGTCGGCCTCCCCCAACTTGTGGGTTCGGATGATCACAGCCTCTTCGCGATAAACCGGCATGGTTAGCGCAAGCTGCGGTTAACCGACGAAATCAAGGCTTTTAGTGACGCGGTTGCAATGTCTCCGTCGATTCCAACACCCCAAAGAGTGCGGTCGCCAACCTCTAACTCGATGTAAGAGGCTGCTTGGGCATCGCCACCGGCGCTCAGAGTGTGTTCAACGTAGTCGAGTAGCCTGGTTTGCACACCCAGTTGTGAGAGCACATCGATAAAGGCCGAAATTGGTCCGTTTCCGGTTCCGTGCTTGGTCACCTCGCCAGCGCCATCCCTCAGAACTACATCGAGTTTAACGGTTCCATCCATGTCACTATTGGTGGCAATCTTACGAAGTTCG
>CAIJWY010000167.1 GCA_903824455.1 uncultured Micrococcales bacterium | reverse complement strand
GCTCGTCGACTCACTGAGAGCAAGTCAACGGTTCCCCACTTCTATGTCACGGCCGATTGCAAGGTCGACTCGTTACTTGAACTTCGCAAGAGCATCAACGAGTCATCGCAGATAAAGATTTCGGTAAATGATCTGGTTGTGAAGGCGGTGGCTTGTGCGCTGATGGATGTTCCAGAATCAAACGTGGTTTGGAACGCCGAGGCGATGCACAAATACGAATCTGCCGACATTTCAGTTGCGGTAACTACCGAGGGAGGCTTGTTCACTCCCGTTATTCGCGGCGTTGAGAAGCGTTCTCTAAGCAACCTGAGTATGGAAATTTCCGAACTGGCTGCTCGCGCTCGCGCTGGCAAGTTGCGTCAGGAAGAACTTGAAGGCGGTAGCTTTGCCGTTAGCAACCTGGGAATGTTTGGCACCAAGGAATTCAGTGCAATTTTGAACCCACCGCAGTCAGGTATCTTGGCTGTGGGTGCTGCTTCACCGCGCGCAATTGTTGAAGACGGACAGATTGTAATTGCCAACATTATGACAGTGACGCTTTCGGCCGATCACCGTGCAGTGGATGGCGCACTTGCGGCTCAGTGGCTCGCGGCATTTGTGAAGCGAATCGAAAATCCGCTAAGCATGTTGGTTTAGAAACTAAGAGTTTCGGCCGTTTAACTTGCGAGTTTTAGCATCGCCCATGGCATTGAGAACATCTACCGCCGATTTTGCAGGTAGCGAAGGCGTTGGTGATTTCGCAGGACCGAGGTTACTGAGATCATTGCTCTTTGCCTGTTTGCTTCCGATTACAAACCAAATTCCGCGAGCTGGCTTGGCCGAATTGTTTTCGAACATGTGCAATCGGTTTGCATCGAAGCTGAAAGAGTCGCCCGGATAGATCTCGTGAACTTCGTTTTCAATTCGGAGAGTCAGAGTTCCTTCAATGATCAATCCGTACTCGAGAGCATCGTGACGCATCATTTTGCCTTCAACCGAGCTTGAGCTGCCCGGTTCGTAGGTCACCATTAGTGGGTCAGCTGCGTCGCTTCCGCCGTCGGCTAATCGCTCCCAAACCACGCCGTTTTCCATTTCGATGATTGGGTTTTCGCTACGGCGTTGAACTATTCCGTGGTGCCCATCTTCGTAATCGGGACTGTCGGGAGTTGTTCCGCCCGACTGACTCATGCCCTTCATCAGGCCATCCAGGGAAACCCCGAGGTGGTTCACCAGAGCGTAAAGAGTAGAAACCGAAGGTTGTGTCTTGCCGGTTTCAACCTGAGAGAGAAGGCTGGCAGAAACCCCAACTGCAGAAGCAACGTTTCTAAGACTTAGTTTTCGAGATACGCGAACTCTGCGAAGCTCATCGCCTATGGCAAAATTCATCGAGTCCCCTCTCTTAAGTTAAAACCGAACCGCTAGTTACTTTACAAATACCTTACAGAATGCATCCCCAATATTCACTATTTGTTCAAGAAATGGGCAAAAAGTGGTTAAATTTCGATTATTTGTTTAGCCAAACTGCACATAAACTGATATTTATCAACAACACTGGAAGGCTTCATGAAACTCGAAAATGGCTTAGGGCACCTTAGTTACTCAACGCTGGTCCACCTTGGAGACACTTGGGCCGAGATGAATGCCAGCCTTCGTGAGTTCGTGCCGCAGGTGAAGCAGCGAGTCTCGCCGAACGATCCCTTTGCCGTGTCACTTCGCATCTCCGCCTCATCGGCTAAGACGCTCACCGAGAGCCCTGCCGAACGTAAGTCGCTCGCCGAGTTCCTCGCCAAGGAAGATCTTTACGTTTACACCGTGAACGCTTTTCCCTACGGCCCCTTCAAGGGCGAAGTGGTTATGGAAAAGGTTTACGAACCAGACTGGACCACCGACGAGCGAGTGAATTACACCAACTCCGTTGCCGATATTTTGGCTGAAATTACTCCAGCCAATGTGAATCCCTCGATTCAGACGGCTCCACTCGCCTTCAAGCCAAACGTTGCCGGCGACGAATACATCAAGACTTTCACCCGCAATGTTTTTCGCGTGGTTGCCCATCTCCTAGAACTTGAGGAGCGCACCGGGCGCCGAGTGAAGCTTGCCATTGAACCGGAACCGGCTTGCTACCTTGAAACCACCGACGAAACTCTTGAGTGGTTCAAGGATCGGGTTTACTCCCCCGCCGGAATCAGTGAGCTAGCCGAGGTTGCCAATATTCCACTCAGTGAAGCCGAAGGCGCAATGCGTCGATACCTTGGAATCGTTTTTGACATCGGCCACCAATCGGTTGGTTTTGAAAACATCACCGATTCGCTCAACAAAATTGTGAACGCCGGCATACCAATCTTCAAGCTCCAAGAAGCCGCATCGCTCTGGGTGGAAGAACTTACTCAAGACAAGATTGCAGCACTCCGCCGATTCACAGACACCATCTACCTCAGCCAGACATCTCTCAAACAAGACGGAAAGATCACCAAGTTCCTAAACCTGGGAGAAGCACTCGATGCCTACGAGGCAAACCCGGTTCCTAGCGAAATGCGCACCCACTTCCATGTGCCGGTATTCCTAGAAGAACTTGGCCCATTCCGTACCACCCGATTTGGAGTTCAAGAAGCACTCAAGATGCACCGCGAATCACCGCTGTCGGATCACCTAGAAATCGAAACCTACACCTGGGATGTTTTACCTCCAGAGCTGAAGACCGGCGACATTATTGAATACGTCAGTCGGGAACTTGAATTTGTTCGCAATGAATTGATTGGATAACCGATGTCAGAAAAAATCCGCGTTTCCCTAGTTGGGCTTGGCTCGATGGGAACGGCAATGGCTCACCGTCTGCTCGATCAGGGGTTCGACCTAGATTTCTGGAACCGATCTACCAAGGAGGTTGGCGACCTGCTGGACAAGGGTGCCCGCAAGGTTGAATTGGACGATGCGCTTCAAAATGACTTCGTCATTTCCTTCCTTAGCAATGACGGCGCCGCCCTGGATATTTTCAGCGACCAGCGACTGGAACACGCCAAGACTGGTGCCATCCACATCAACATGTCGACACTTAGCCCAACCGCGTCAGAAACTCTGGCCGCTCGCCACAGTGGGCAAGGTGTTGGTTACATCGCAGCACCGGTGCTCGGTCGTCCAATTGCTATTACCAATGGAAAGCTTCTGATTGTGGCAGCGGGTAAAGCCGCTGACATCGAAACCGCCAGCGTGATTTTCGAAAAGGTTTCGGCGCAGTATTGGAACGTTGGAGAAGACCACGCTAAATCAAATATCGTAAAACTCGGTGTCAACTACAACTTGATTCACGCCCTGCAAGCCATTGGAGAGTCCGTGGCACTGGTTGAGTCTGGTGGGGTTGACCCAAACACCTTCGTTGAAATCTTGACCCACACCGCCTTTACGGGAGCCGCTTACCAGGGTTATGGTCCGATGATTGTTAACCGCAAGTACACACCGGCCGGGTTCTCGATGGAACTGGCGCTAAAAGACGTGAAGCTCGTGGAAGACGCCGCAGCCGACTTGGGGCTCAAGCTACCGGTGGCTACCGTGCTTCACAGCCTCTTTGATCAGGCACTAGCAGACCCAGAGCTAAGAGACCTCGATTGGTCGGCGGTTGCAGAGCTGACGCGACAAAAGAAGATTCAATAATTCTTCAAAAGTCCCAGCGGCCTAAGCTTTCTTAAGTTTCGCCTTACGCGCTCTTGCCACGCTGTAGACAATCGCGGCAACCAGGATAAGGATCGCCTGAAGCCAGTACTGCCACTTTTGGTCAAGGTCTAGGAATACGGTTGCATTCAAAACCTGAATCAGCAAAATTGCACCCATCAAAGTACCGATGTAGGTTCCTCGACCGCCCATTAGAGAGGTTCCGCCAAGGACCACCGCGGTGATTCCGGTGAGTGTGTAGGTCACTCCTTGAGAGGCGTCGCCGATACCAAGCAGAATGGCAAGCAGGATCGAACCCAGGAAGACAAACATAGAAGCAATTACATATGCCCCGATTATCGAGCGGTTGATGTTGATACCAACTTTGCGCGCTGATTCCTCGTTTGAACCAACAGCACGAAGCTGCCAGCCCCAACGAGACTTGCGAAGCAGATACTCCATACCGATTGCTGCGATTACAGCGGCAATGAATACGTATGGAATTGGGCCAAGGGTTGACTTGAGAGTCTTGGCGATTGCCTGGCTTATGAAGCCACCAGGCTCGGGGCGCAGAATGAATGCGAAACCACCGATTGCAATGTAAGTAGTTAAGGTTGCTGAGATTGCCGTGAACTTCACAAACCTAATCAAGGAACTATTGACGAGCCCGACTAAGGCTGCCACGAGTGCCATCGTTAGCAACCCCATAAGGACCGCCGTGGCCGGTGCGTCATCGTTTATGAAGAAGGATGCAATTACCACCAAGAAACCAGCCAGCGGGCCGGTGGAGAGGTCAATTCCGCCAGTCATCATGACCGTGGTTTGACCAATCGCTACAAAGGCCAGAGCGCTCACTAATAGCAAAATCGATTTGATGTTGAAGTCGCCCAAATAGTTTGCGTTACGGGGCAAGATAATCGCGGCTAAGGCAATCATGACTACCGCAAGCATTACCGGTGGCGCGTAATCTCCTTTCATGAACCTACGGAACTTTTCAACAAAAGTTTCGTTTCCTAGTTTTTGTTCACGTTCTTCACGCTCAATCCGAATGGTCTTGGTGGTTGCCGTAACTGCAGCCTCAATCATTGAATCTTCGCGGTTTTCCTCGCCTCGCAAGGTTTTAACAACCTGTCCGCGTGACAAAACATAAACCGTGTCACAGAGCCCTTCCAGCTCCTTAGCGTCTGAAGAAGCGACTACAACTGGGATGCCTGAGGCTGATGCCTTGCGCAGAATGTCATAGAGCTCCAAGCGGGCACCCACGTCGACGCCCTGAGTGGGCTCATCGGCCAGAATCACTGCTGGATTCGATAGCAATGCCCTGGCCATAACTACCTTTTGCTGGTTTCCACCAGAAAGTGCCGAGACTGGTGCTTCAAGGCTGGGCGCCTTGATTGAAAGAGAGCTGAGAGTTTCGTGAACTTCATTCACTTCTTTTTTGCGGCTCAAAAGCCCAAGTATTTTGAACTTCTTTAAGGAAGACAGGGCTGAGTTCTCGCGAACCGACATGCGCATCATGACACCTTCGCGCTGACGGTCGGCCGGCATTAGAGCTGCCCTACCATTGAGTGCTCTTGCGGTCTTGGCTTCCCCGTTTACTTCGATGGTTCCGGTGAATTCGGCCTGACCAGAGAGAGCCTTCAAAAACTGTGACTGCCCGTTTCCGATCACACCGGCAATACCAATGATCTGTCCGGGATAAGCTTCGATGCTTACATCGGTGAACCCATCGCCAGTGAGGCCAGTCACCACAAGGTTAGGTGCAACCCCTGAAGGCTTCTGGTGCTTGGGTGGGAAGGTTGACTTAAGTTCGCGACCGATGATCTGAGCCAGAAGTTCGCCATCGGTAATTTTGTCAATCGGCGAGGTGCCCATTAGTCGGCCGTCGCGAAGCACGGTGACGATGTCGGCGAGCTCACGAACTTCTGCGAGGCGGTGCGTGATGTAAATAACCGCGGTTCCGTTTGCGATTTCCTTGGCAACTAACTGGAACAAGAGTTCCACGGAGTCTTGGCCGAGGGCAGCGGTTGGTTCGTCTAGAACTAAAATCTTTGGCGAAGTTGCCAATGCCTTGGCAATCTCAAGCAAATGCTTTTGCGCGATGGTCAAATCTTCGACACGAAGCTTCAGTGAAAGTTTTAGTCCCACTCGTTCAAGCAGTTCTGTTCCAACTTTTTCGGCGACTTTACCTCTAAAAATTGCGCTAGGGAGAGCTACCTGCAAATTTTCTAAAACGGTGAGGTCCTTCAACACCGCAGGGTGTTGGTGAACGATTGCAATTCCGAGTTTGTTGGCTAG
>CAIJWY010000166.1 GCA_903824455.1 uncultured Micrococcales bacterium | reverse complement strand
TCGCGAGTAGAACATTGCCCCGCTCTCCCGCGAGCGAATCGTCGCTGCCAACCTGAAGCAGGATTGGCACCTTGGGGTCGATGGTCTTCTTTGGTGCTCCCATGAGTTTGAGGGTGTCAACGATGCCAACGACTTCTGCAAAAGATTCATTGAAGTTCAGCGGGTCTTCACGGAACTTTTTTCCAACCTCAAGGTTGCGGCTAAGCCATTCGCCACCCGAAGCATTTGGAAGGTGAGCCCACTTCTTATTGAGCTTTCCGCTATTGAGAACTCCTGGTCGGAGCAAAGAGGAGCCGCTGAGCACCAATGCAGCCAAATCGCTCGAGTGCTTATCGTAAAGTCGCTGGGCAAGCATTGAGCCCCAGCTATGGCCAAGCATGACCAGCTTGGTGCTTGGGTGTTCGGCCTTGATGAGCTCGGAGAGGCTTCTAACCTCGGCCAGCACCGCATCCATACCGCCAGGTCCAAGTAGCCCCTGGCGTTTGGTGATTCCGGTCTCAACCATGATCTTGCCGGTTTGCCCGTGGCCGCGGTGGTCGTCGGAGTAAACGGCGAATCCGAGCGAGTTGAGTTTGCGGGCAACGTGATCGTAGCGGCGAGAGTGTTCACCGATTCCGTGCACCAGTTGAACCACAGCTTTCGGGCTGGCCACCGGCCATTCCCAGAAAATGATTTCGACACCGTGGGTATCTTTGAAACTGCGACGCAATGGTAGGTCTGTCATACCCCGAGAATACTCCTGAAACACGGGATTTCTTTCTGGGAAAGCATTCAGGTTGCTCACAGCAAACTCCCAAGTTTGTGGCACAGGCTTGAAACTATGAACCAGACCGCACCGCAGCTAACCCTGACACCGCCTAACCAGCGGGTGCGTCTCGGCATCAAAAAGCTAGTTGAGCTAAAACGCTCCCAGGACATTCTCGAAACCTTTGCCTGGGGAACTGTGGTTTTAGTAGTGGCAATGTTCTTCCTAGACGGCGGTCTGAGCAAGTTCGCAACTATTACCGATGCGCTTCAGTCGACCAGTCGCCTAACCGCTCTGATCGGCACCGACCTGTTACTAATTCACATCCTCTTGGTTTCTCGCATTCCTTGGCTCGACAAGCTTTACGGCCATGACCGGGTGACCATTGCTCACAAGAAGCTGGGCAAGCCAATTCTTTACATAATCTCGGCCCACTTTTTAGCGACACTCATTCAATTCGCCATCCTCGACGGTAAATCGATTGTCGACGAAATGGTTTACCTATTCGTGGCAATCCCAGATATGTGGACTGCGACCCTGGGACTTGTTCTGATGATCGTTGTGGTTATTACCTCAATCAACGCAGCACGTAAAAAACTTTCATACGAGGCTTGGCACCTGATTCACCTGCTCGCCTACGCGTCGATTCTGGTTGCTGTACCGCACCAGTTCTCAACCGGGTCCGACATTGCTGGAAAACCCCTGCAAACTTTGTTCTGGGTAACTCTCTATCTTTTCGTTGCGCTCAACGTGATCTGGTACCGAGTGCTCGCAGCCGTTGTGATGAACCTAAAACTAGGACTGCGAGTCACCGCGGTAACACGCGAATCCAGTGACACCATTTCGGTTTACGTGAGCGGTCGTGGATTAGAGCGTCTCGGTGGTCAAGCCGGTCAGTTCTACATGCTTCGCATTTTGGACAAAGAAAACTGGTTGAAACCTCACCCGTTCTCAATCTCGGCTGCTCCAAACAACCGCTTTGTTCGCTTCACGATTGGCGCTCGCGGTGACTTCACCAAGGGTTTAGTCGGCCTCAAGGTTGGCACCAGAGTTGCGCTCGAAGGTCCGTTCGGCGTATTCACCGAAGAGCGTCGAACCCGTGAAAAGGTGACCCTAATCGCCGCTGGTGTTGGTGCTCCTCCGATTCGTGCACTGGCAGAGTCGATTGCGGGTCGCCCTGGCGACGTGACTATCCTTTACCGGGTTCGCGATGAAGACGATGCCGCTCTACTAAGTGAGCTGCAGCAAGTTGCCCGCCACCGCGGATTCCACCTGCACGTTTTGGCAGGTCGTCGGGGGGCCGCAACCTCCTGGTTGCC
>CAIJWY010000165.1 GCA_903824455.1 uncultured Micrococcales bacterium | reverse complement strand
AGCTGTTCGTTGGTGATGAAGGTTCGCCAAGGGTAGTCGCCACGAGGAGTGTTGACGATCTTGACTTCGAACTTCGATGCGATCGGTTCGAGTGATGCCTGGTTGCGAGCTCGGAGGCTCACAAGGCCGTTATCTTGAGGTTTCTTTACGGCAGAAACGAAGCCGGTTTCGGTGAAAATCCACATAGTTATCTAAGTCCTTCGGTTAGTTTGTTCGTGATTTTGTTCCTTTCTGGCTGGGTGCAGGGGCAAGCGTTAGGTAGCTTGCCCCCGATTCCCCTGACCGGTTATGAGTCTTTACGCGGGTCCGGTTTTGACTTGCGGGCACGGTTGAGCGATTCGGTGCCACGCTTCATGAACTCGACGCTGTCGGACATCTGGCTCAGGTGCATGAACTCATTGCTCTGAGCCGACATGCGGCTCTGGTTGCGAGCCGACATGTTTTTCATGTCGTCGATTAGCTGCTCGAACTCTTTGCCGGCCTGCTTGATCAGCTCGCGTGCTTCCAATTCGCGACCTTCACGCATCAACGCGATGGCCTGCTCCTTGATGTCTTGCAAACGCATAGCCTTCAGTTCAACCACGATGTCTTCGTTTTTGGCTGGGGCAATGTAGTCGTTGGCGGTGGCAACTTCGAGTTCGAAGGTCTGGCCGCCGGTTACCTTGCGGGCCAGCACTAGATCTTCGTACTCGTAAGAAACCTTGATCGCCTGTAGCAGCGTGGTGTCGGTAACGAACTGAGCTGGCAGGGTTACCTCAAACACGTAGTTCTTCTCTTCCTTGGAAGCCAGGTCGCCAAGGTTGGCGGTGGCCTTTCCAGGGAAGGTCTTGAACTCGCGCAGATAGTTCACCTTGCGAACTGTGAAGTCTTCGGTGTTGAAAGTGCCAACAGCCTCGATTTCGATCTTGAGATTGGCAACGGTCTTCTTGAGAAGTCCGTCTAGCTCGTCGCTCAAACCATCGATGGCTTCTTCGAGGCGAAAGGCCGCGAAGTGGTTACCGGTTCCGGAGATCGACATGGCGTCGAGGATGGTTTCGTCGTAGCCTTCACCGATACCGATGGTCGAGGTGGTGACCAGGTGCTCGGTGGCAGCTGCTGCTAGCTGACCCAGTTGAGCCGGATCAACGACACCCTGGTTGGCTTCGCCATCGCTAAGTAGAACCAGCGTTGACTCAACTCCTGCAGGGGCCTTGGCAGCTTCCGCCAAACCGAAGCGGTAGCCCGCCTCGAGGTTGGTGCTTCCGCCGGTTCGAATCTCGCCAATCTTCTGGCGAAGGTCGGCCAACTTGGCGTCCTTGATCTGAGTTAGCTCTAGTTCCACACGAGCGGAGTCGTCGAAGGTGACTACCGATAGGTAGTCGTCTTGACCCAAACGTGGGAGCATGTCGATGATGGTCTGCTTGACCAGTTCGAGACGACCATTTCCCATGGAGCCGGAGCGGTCGATCACGAAGACGATGCCCTTAGGCTCGCGAGCCTTTGGGGTGTCGTCGGCTGGGGCTTCAGGTGCAGTGACCTCAAGCATTAGTCCCAGTGCGCTTTTTTCTTCTGCCTTCA
Source organism: uncultured Micrococcales bacterium (assembly GCA_903824455.1). Classification (GTDB taxonomy): domain Bacteria; phylum Actinomycetota; class Actinomycetes; order Actinomycetales; family Microbacteriaceae; genus Rhodoluna. The sequence goes on along the minus strand of CAIJWY010000165.1, from coordinate 1,730 downwards.
GGCAGGTGTATTCAATCTTGATTTCCATCATGGTGAGCCTCCTAAGCTGTCGTTGGTGATGGTGGTGCTTTTGTTGCAGTGGAGGTGCCTTGCGGCTGACCCGTTATGCGGCCAACACCAACTCGTGCTTCGCGTTCAAAGTTGCTAGGTGAAGCAGGTGGTCGCCTTCTACGAGAGCTTCCGAAGCTACGATTTCATCGGGCTCGCTGCGCAGGTGCTGCTCATCGATTCGAGCGGCTAGGCCAACCTGTTCGATGCGCATCGCGAAGTCGCGGGCACGTTGTCCCGGGGTTTCGCGGAACGGCTTCGCCATGGCGTCTACTTGGAATCCGTCGAGGATGCCCTGAAGGCGCTCAGCCAGGGTGTCTGGGTGGTCAAATAGTTCGAGAGCTACCGGGTAGCCATCGATTGCCACGATCACGCCGCGCTGACCGTAAATCGGAGTAACCGGTTCTAGGTCTAGTTTGGCCATTTCGGCATCTAGCTGGCCACGCATTTCAACGTAGCTCTGGGTGCCGTTGTGGGCATCGTTAGCCATGGCATACTTGCTCACTTCGTCCCAGACTCGACCCTGGTCGGCAAAGGCCTGGTTGAACTTCGAGCCGTTTTTGGCCATTCCGCGCATTGCGGAACGAACCTTGGCTGGAGCCTGGCGGTTACCAACTCGCTGAACGTGGGTTCCACCCCAGCGACCCTGCTCAACGCAGACCACCGGTAGATCGGTAACGCCGTTGGCATTTACCAGAACGGTTCGGGTGAGAGCTCGGTGCTGCCATCCGCCTTCGAGCAGAGTGCCTTCGAATAGGATCACGCGGTCTTTGCAGTCGTTTTGGATCTGCACGGTGCCCACGCTGGCCTGATCGAGCTCGGCTAGTTTCACAAGGTTCGCGTCGAAGTTGGTTACGTAGCTGCGGTCTGTAACTGCGGAGTCGGTAAAGATCGGGAACCAGGTTAGGTTTCCGTAGCGGGTTCCCCGGCCCACGTGCATTGCTGGGAGCAGAGCCAAGGCTGCCTTGGTGTTCTTGGTCTTGGCAGGAGCGGCGTGCGCGGCTGCAATCACCTCGTCAATAGAAGTGTTGCCTTTGAGCATTGTTGCCCAGTCGTTGTTATTTGTCATCATGTTCGCCCCTTCCCCGGATTACGTAGATATCAAAACATAAACTATCAAATGGTTTTTTTACGCAAATTATTCCCGAGTAAGGATTTCCACGTAAAATTGTTTTCACAAGGAAGACTATAAAAGTGACCACTGACATTTATCCCCGTATCGCCGTAGACGTTGTTCTATTCACCGTCGCCAGCGATGCCGATCTCCAAGCCATGATCTGGGATGAGTCGCTACTTTCCCCAACCTCAGCCTTCCGCGATGCCCCTGCTGGGCTCTCGCTTTTGGCGCTAACCATGGGCTCGGAAACTTCCGACGAGCGCGAACTACCAGGCGGATTCATGGGCCCAACCGAAAGTATTGGCGCTGCCGCCAAGCGAGTGCTCCGCGAGCGCATCGGTCTTGACCTGCGGGTTCCCCTTCGCGAAATCGGAACCTTCGACGACCCGAAGCGTGACAAAACCGTTCGCACCATCTCCTTCTCCTACTGGGCCATGGCCGACTTCGAAGAAGTACGCAAGCTGCTCGGCGGAAAAGACAAGGTGGGTCTTGAGCTCGTCAACTCGTCCGGGTTCATGACCGAGTTTGAAAAAGAACACGGTTCCCTCCAAAAGTTCGACGGCGT
>CAIJWY010000164.1 GCA_903824455.1 uncultured Micrococcales bacterium | reverse complement strand
GGTGAATGATTAGCATCTAACTAAGAGCCAATCAAAGGAGATCAAACAAATGGCGCTTCGCGAGTTGAAAAACTTCATCAACGGCAAATCGGTTGCCCCAAAATCGGGCAAATACTCAGAGGTAATCAATCCTGCCAACGGGAAGGCTTATGCCAAGGCGCCGGTTTCTTCGGCAGCCGATGTGAACGCAGCATTCAAGGCGGCCGAGGCTGCTTTCCCAATTTGGAGCGGCATGACGCCATCCGAGCGACAGCTGGCGTTGCTTCGAATTGCGGACGACCTAGAGAAGAACGCCAAGGCTTTTGCTAAAGCGGAATCGGAAAACTGCGGCAAGCCAATAGCCACCTTGATTGACTACGAAATCATGCCGTCGGTAGACCAGATTCGGTTCATGGCTGGTGCTGCTCGAAACCTGGAGGGTAAGGCAACTGGTGAGTACACCGCCGGCCACACCTCTTCGATTCGCCGCGAGCCAATTGGTGTTATCGGGCAGGTCACTCCTTGGAACTATCCGCTAAACATGGCGGTGTGGAAGTTTGCTCCGGCGCTGGCTGCTGGAAACACCATCGTTTTGAAGCCTTCCGACACCACCCCGGTTTCAACGGTGATGTTGGCCGAGTTGGCTGCCAAGCACCTGCCGAAGGGCGTGTTCAACGTGGTGATGGGTGACCGAGAGACCGGTCGCGCATTGGTTGAGCACCCGATTCCGCAGATGGTTTCGATTACCGGTTCGGTTCGAGCCGGAATGGAAGTAGCCAAGAGCGCGGCTGCCGACGTGAAGCGAGTTCACCTAGAACTTGGCGGTAAGGCTCCGGTTCTCGTGTTTGCCGATGCCGATCTGAAAAAGGCAGCTGCCGGTATTGCCGGTGCTGGTTTCTTCAACGCTGGCCAAGACTGCACCGCGGCTACCCGCGTGCTCGTTCACGAGTCGGTCAAGGATGCCTTCATCAAGGAATTGGTCAAGGCTGTGAAGTCAGATGCAATCGTGGGCGACCCAAACCACAAGGACACCTATGTGGGTCCGGTCAACAACTTGAACCAGCTCGAGAGAGTTCTCGGTTTCATCGCCCGCACCCCGAAGCACGCCAAGATCGAAATCGGTGGCAAGCAGGTGAAGCGCGACGGCTACTACATTCAGCCAACCGTTATTTCTGGCCTAAAGCAGGACGACGAGCACATTCAGAGTGAAATCTTCGGCCCAGTGGTTACCGTGCAGACTTTCAAAACCGACGAAGAAGCGATGAAGAACGCCAACGACGTGCTCTATGGTTTAGCAAGTTCGGTTTGGACCAAGGACCACACCAGGGCGATGCGCTTCTCCAAGGGTCTCAACTTCGGTTGTGTTTGGATAAACACTCACATCCCGCTAGCTGCTGAAATGCCTCACGGTGGCTTCCGTCACTCAGGTTACGGTAAAGATCTTTCGGCCTATGGCTTCGAGGACTACACCCGTATCAAGCACGTGATGAGTTACATCGGCGACTAATCCACAGATTGTTTTAGCGGGTTCACGCACCCTCTGGTTTTGGCCAGAATCGGTATGTGAGCCCGCTTTTACTTTTGCCGTCAATTGCGAT